>JANYFF010000094.1 GCA_025362825.1 Polaromonas sp.
ACTCGATGGCGATCTTCACCGCCGCCAAAGACGCCGAGAAGATGGCCGAATACATGGTGGGTCTCGAGCGTCAGCACACCGCAATGAAGGAGCACGCCGAGTGGGTCGCCGAATACGACGCTACGCCAAGTCCGTGAAGGCGCAAGGCCACCCTTCAAAGAGTCCCCTCCGGTGAGAGCGTGGAAGGGGTTGCTTGTCGCTCGATGATGTGAGAGACGTGCTTTGAATCTCACAACAATCGGAGGGCGCCGATGGTCAAGCTCCTTGACATTTTCTTGCTAGTGGATGCTTTTGCGATATTTATCATCTTCGTTGCTTGGGAAGCAGAGATCAAAGCGCGTCGAAAGCGGCAGGGCGCTCATCTGCCCGGAGCTGATTCGAGCTGATTTAGGTCAGGAACCGAGGTGATGGTCGAAACGCAGTCGGCAATGACGAAGGACTGAGGAATTTTTACAGGTCGTAGGAATTCGGGCGTCTCCTTTGTATTTACGAATAATGTGTCGTGGGGCAATTTGGGCGCGAATAGAGCCCTCCTCTGCTCGGGACCGATGAAGAGGGCGTCGAGTTGGTCCGCTTTGAAGCCGCGGCAATCGAAGGCGGCGTTGAAGTCAGCATCGTGCGAAAGTCGATACAGCTTGGTCTTGATGCCGTGGTCCGAAAACTGCAATAGGATGATTAGCGCCGCCAAACCGCTCGCGATAAAGGCGAAAAGGGTGCGCGCGACGATATCAATACGGGCGATATCGTCGTGCTTTCGAAGAGTCTTTCCGATCCAGTAAAAAAGCAGCATGGCGGCGGAGATCGCTGTTATCACCAACATCGGCCACAACAAATATGTCGCGAACCGAATCGCAGTGCCCGCAGCCAGCGTCATTGGCAGGGCAGACGGATCGATGTGGAAGATGGCGTTCAGATCCGCCATCGTTTGGGTCTTGGCTAAAAAACCGATCACCGCAAGCATCGCCGCGAGTCCCCAGCGAAAGCTCGAAAGGGCCATCGCCGATTCCAAGGCGAGTTCCAACATGGCCGCGATAGAAATGATCTCCAAGAAGATGGAGAGGAGCAGAGCTGCCGCCAGCGTCTTCTGAGAAACGCTCTCAGAAGAACTGTTGCCAAGCACCACGATGAATGCCAGCATGGCAATGAGCGACGCGGCTTTGACTGCGTAGGTTTTCTTTTCCGAGGCTACCGTTTGGTTTTTAGACTGGTCTGTCATGCGCGTTGGTTGAATAGACGTTTTCTTAATCGATTTTCAGAGGTTCGCCGCTGGAAACGCGTCGAACTTCAGCTCCACGCGTTCGATCTCACCTGCGCGGAAGACGTTGTCTGGCATTGACATATCAAGAGTTCTTTGAGCTGTTCATTGCCCGAAGGCAAATTTTATGACTACGCAATCCGCACCGGTTCTGTTTCCACGCCTGAGCACGGCGACGCCCCATTTTCTCGAACTGGTTGGGTCGAGCCGAGCCAGCATCGAAGCATATGCCGTCGCCGAGTTGTGCTCTGATTTGGAGCGCATCGATGCTGGGCTCCGCGATGGCGACTTGCCTTCCGCCCAGCACGCGGAGCTGCGAAACGCAGTCCTCGAGCGCAACGCGCGGGTCTGGGGGCGATACTCCCCCGCAAGCCAGCCCGCAGACCGCTGAACGGCAAGCTCCTTCGTCTGTCAGCTTGCCGGCAAGCGGAGAGGGCCTTCTCATTTCCTTGCCGCAGCCAGCGCCTTGCTGCGTTGGTCGGTCTTCACGCGCCAGGCCTCTAGGGCATCGATGTCCTCAAGGAGCTCGTCGGGGTGCGGCCTAGGCAGATGTGCAGCTTGAGCCGGGTCGTGTCCGGAAAACTTCGAGCTCTTCGTCATCCCGGCATCGACTGCTTTGTAGTCGTCATCGTCTACGGTCACGCCCTTCAAGGACTGCGTGGATACGCCCTCCCGAAATCGCACGACTACGCCCTGGAAGAGAACCTCCTCGACACCGCGCTCCCAAGCTTCGCGAAGATGCGAATAGGCATCCCGCGTGGCCAAAGTGGCAAGCTCCTCTTCGCCCGCCTTGTGCAGGGCAGCCACTTTCTGCTGCTTGTCGCGCAGGGCCTTGACGCGTTTCGATGTTGCAAGCGTGTCGAATGGCAGGCGGTCGGTTTGGACACCAAAACCCTTGGCAGTGCGGTGAATGCATTGGGTGGTGGGCTCGACCCCTGCGCTCGCCGCCTCCTGCTGAAGGATGCAGAGAAAATAGATATCATGGGTGAAGACGATGACCTGCCTCGTCTTGGCTTCCTCCGCCAACCGCCTGGCCACTTCCCAACGCCGCCGATGGTCCAACGACGAAACCGGGTCATCGAACACGATTCCGCCCCGCCCTTTACCTAATCGAACTTCCGCCAAAAATGACGCGATCGCGATCGCCCGCTGCTCGCCTTCGCTCAGGATCGCCGACGGGGCGCCGCCACCAGGCAGCTGCAAGGCCAGTTTGAATGTCGTCTTGCCTCCGGGCGACTCCGGCTTCATCACAATCTGAAGCTCATGGACATTGAGATTTTTGAGCTCGGCGTTCAACGCGTCGGCCACCTCTTGGGTCGCCATGGTCGTTGAAAGCGTCGTGGACTGCCGCGATATCGCCGTGGTGCCAGTGTCCTCCTCGCACTTGCGATGCTTGTCGATCAGAACGAACTTCGCAACGCAGTCCAGGGCGTGAGTTTTCAATTCCGACAGTCGCTCGCGAGCTGTCAACTCCGCGAGCTCGGTGGCTAGGGCCGCCCGCGCCTTCTGGTCGGCGGCGTCCTCCAGAGCCTTGGCCTCCGCAGCGAGCTTGGCGGCGATCCCCGTCAAAATTGCGCCGGGGTTCGCCGGCAGGGCAGGCACGTCGTTCCAGGAGCCATCGCCCGCAGCCGCCACGGCCGCGGCCTGCCGCTTGGCGAGGCCCTCTTGCATCGCCGCGCACGCGGCGCCGAGCTCGGCTGAGGCCGCCTCCAATTGTTTCGGGACAGTGCCAACCAACCCCAGGTCCATGGAGGCATCGCGAAGGGCTGCGAAGGCCGCGACTGCGGACTGGTGGGCGGCTTTGAACGCCTTTGTCGCCTCCTGCTGGATGAGGGCGTCGAACGCCGCAAGCCTGGCCGAGCCTTGTTCTCCCAACGGGTTCTGACACAACGGGCACTGTTCGTCGGCCCCAAGAGCCGGCAAGGAATGGCCCGGGTGGGACTCCGCCACGAAGGCACGGGCCTTCTCAAACAGCTCCTTCCACACCTCTCCCCCAGTGCCCGGAAGCATTCCAGGCGCTTGCGCGAAGTTGACGGCGGCTTGGCGCGCGACCTCCTTGGCAGCGTTGGACTTCTCGACCAGGGCCTTCAAGTTGCCCAAGTTTTCCGCAGACACCGCGGTTGACGCCTTGGCGATGCGGTCGGCCACTCCAGAGAACAGTCCGGCACGGGTTCGAAGGTCCTGGGCCTTCTGCTTCGGGTCGGCCTCAGCGAGCGTCTTCTCTAGGACGTCCTTTCGAGCGGTTTCTTCCTCCGACAGCGTGCCAAGGGTCTCGATATCCTCGGGCTTGGTCTGCGACGACAGCTTAGACACGAGCGCGCCCACCTTGGTCGGCGTCTTTGCCAAGACGGCGAAGGGCTCCACGTTTGGCGAAAGGGCGGCCCTTTCCTTCACCGACATGGCTCGCAGGCCGTTGCAGAGCTTTACAAGACCCTCCAGGATGTCCAATCCATAGGGCGCGTAGGCGAAGTCCCCTTGGTTGTCCACGTAGGCCCGCGCGCAATGAGCGTCGAAGATGGCAATATCACTGAGCTCCGCCGGGCCGCCCTCGTCGGCTGCCCATGTGGCTTCAACAACCTTGCCGTCGACAATCATGTCGAACGCCGCCCGAGCCGGCGGTGCCTTGCCCGGTTTTCGAGCGTCTGGAAGAATTGGTTCGCGCTGGTCGCGCGCCCGGCACGCCTTTTTGAGGATTCGCGAGTAGCCGGACTTGCCCGTCCCGTTTTCTCCGTAAACGATCGTGAGACCCATGGGGTGGATCGCCAAACGTTGGCCTTCGGCTAGGGCGTTGACGCTTACCAAATCCTTGATCGCGGTGATTTGCACCACCCGGTCGCCGACGGCGGGAGCTCCGATCTGCTCCGGGGCCAGCTTAATGGGAATGGTGTTTTTGGGATCCGCAATCCCATGGGTGGCTTTGAGCAAAGCGTAGCAATGCTCAACTTCGCCTTGCGCAAGCTGCCGGTCGGCGTAGAGCCGAGCGATGGCGTCTTGCTGCCAGTCAGGCAGCTTTTGAGACCACTTGTGGATCTCCTGCAGAATCGACATGTTTCCTCTCCTCTGCCAGCGTTTTGGATTAAACGATTTTTTCGCTGGCATGCGGATGGTATTGCGAAACTTGAAATCAGACCAATTCTTAATTTGTATATAAATCGCTCTCAAAATCTTCTCGCCCAGGCTTTTGGTTTACCACGCGCGCCTGAGTGCAAAGCATGCGTTTTTCAACGCGATTGTCACGGGTGATCGGGCAAAGCACGCGCGTCCCAGGCCCTGCGTCTCGATCTCGGATCGTCACTTGGTGATATCCGTGATCTCGACGGGTAAACTTCGTCAATGCAGGGCCAACTATTCACGCAAGATTTTTTAACGCGCGGCGTCATCGAGACTCCGCCGTATGAGGCTTTCACCGATCAGGCTTTCGGATCTTTTAGGGCAGCCCTGCTGGCGATCTATCGCGGACTGGACGCTACATCCACGATCAATGAGGCGCAAACCGAAGATATCGTCATAAAGCGCGTGTTGTTCGAGTTGGGGTGGGGGGACGCTTCCCTTCCGCAGGTTAACCTCTCCGAAAAGCGCAGAGAGGACGTTCCGGACATGCTTTTGTTTCCGGACGAACAAGCAAAGGTTAAGGCCCTACCGTTAAAGGACGACCAGCGATATCGGCACGGAATCGCGTTATTGGAAGCCAAGCGGTGGCTGCGTCCCCTAGACCGTGGCGATGCCTCCGATCGGTTCGATCCAGACGCCCCTTCATCGCAGATGCTGCGCTACCTAAGCCGTGCTGACGTGGTATCCGACAGGGCGGTGAAGTGGGGCATGCTGACGAATGGCGTCGTGTGGCGTCTTTACTGGCAGGACGCCAGATCGCGAGCGGAGGAGTTCTTTGAGGTTGATGTGGCGGCCGCGTTGGGCGTGTCCGGGCTCCAGCGTGAATTGGACGCCTTGCCCGCCGATCACGCGCTGCGGATGTTCTTCCTCTTCTTCCATCGTCAGGCATTCTTGGCGCAGACCTGGGACGCCCCGAGTGAGCGGACCTTCCACGCGTATGCCCTTAAAGAAGCTCGGTTGTTCGAGGAGAAAGTTTCCCAAGACCTTGGGACGCGAGTGTTCGATCACATCTTTCCTGAATTGGCTGACGCTCTAGCGCGGGGGGACCTGGCGGCTCGCCATGTCGAGAGAGGCACCGGGAGTAATAGGCGAAAAGTGTTCGCCGCCGACTATCTTGAAGAGGTCAGGGAAGCAGCGCTTGTGTTGCTCTACCGACTTCTGTTCCTCTTCTATGCCGAGGATCGTCATCTGCTCCCCACGCGCGATCCTCGGTATGCCCCATATAGCGTCCGGCGCATTCGCGAGCACGTGCGAGACGAAGTGGACGCAAAGAAGGTGTTCTCGACCCGCCTGGACAATATCTGGCGCGAGCTCAGAGGATCATTCCTGCTGATAGACGAAGGCGACGACGCGGTGGGGATGCCGGCCTACAACGGCGGGCTCTTTGACCGAGCCCGGGCGCCTTTGCTCGAGCGCACGCGGGTGCCGGATTCTGTGATGGCGCCAATCATCGACGCTTTGTCGCGCAGAACAGAGGACCTGTTCAAACTTTGGATCAACTATCGCGACCTTTCAGTCGCCCACCTGGGTGGCATCTACGAGAGATTGCTCGAATACAAGCTCGTGCACGAGCTCGGACCTCCCGGCAGCACGGCCGGCGACGATCGGGTGATCGCGAAGCCCGCTAGCTTCGCGCGAAAGGTCTCCGGCAGCTACTACACGCACGACGACCTGGTGCGGTTGATTCTTCGCGAGTCAGTCGGGTTGTTGGCGCAGGAGCGTCTGGCTTCCTTTCAGCGCCTGGTGAAAAAGTTAGCCGATAAAGATTCTCTCACTCACGCGGACGAGGATGCTCTCAACGAGAAGGATCCAGCCTCGCTCATTCTCGAACTGAGGATTTGCGATCCGGCGATGGGCTCTGGGCACTTCCTGGTCGCGTTGGTCGACGATCTGGCCGATCGTGTGCTGGAGGCGGTTACGAGCGCTGCCCACGAGGTCAACGAGCTGCCTGGTGCGGCGCTATGGGTGGAGAACGGCCGGCCGTGGCAAAGCCCGGTGCTTGCGCGGGTAGCCGCGACGCGCAGAGACATCCGCGCGACCGCCACCAGCCACGGGTGGGCCGTGACAGACGCGCAGCTCGACGACCGCCACATCGTGCGCCGAATGATCTTGAAGAAGACGATCTTCGGTGTCGACAAGAACCCTATGGCGGTGGAGCTCGCGAAGACCGCGCTCTGGTTGCATACATTTACGGTCGGCGCTCCTCTTAGTTTCCTCGACCACCATCTCAAGACGGGAGACAGCCTACAAGGCGAGCAGCTAAAACAGGTGCAAGCCGGCTTGCAGCAGATCGGGGCCTTGTTGATGCAAAGCGAATTTGATCGGCTGCGGGAGGCCGAGAAGCTTATCGCCAAGGTGGCTGATCTCACTGACGCGGACATCGCCGAAGCCATCGAGTCCAAGAAGCTTGCTGACCAGGCCGAATCGCAGCTCGCGCCGCTTACTCGCGTGCTCGACTTCTGGCGCGCGTTGCGCTGGCTTATCCCGGGCTGGCCCGTCGACAAGATCCATCGCATTCCGAAGCTGCTTAGGGCTGAGGACCCCCACCAAAAAAGGACACTCGACGGGCTTGTCGCATTGCTCGAGCCGACCCTGAACCTTGTCGGCGTGCTCTCTGACGGCCGAATCGACAGCTCTCTTCCCTCAGCGACTGAAGCCAACGCACTGATCGCGCGGTGCCGAGTCCTTGCCGAAAGCGAGTCCTTCTTTCATTGGTGGAGCACCTTCCCCACTGTCTTCACGGGGGCGAACGCCGGCTTCGACGCGATCATTGGCAATCCACCCTGGGACCGCATCAAGCTCCAAGAAGTCGAATGGTTTGCCGAGCGCGATTTGCGCATCGCGTCCGAGGTGCGTGCGGCGGACCGCAAGCGTCGAATCGCGGAGCTTAAGGCTTCCAAGTCACCCCTCTGGGAAGATTACGTCGAGGCGGTGGAGCGGGCCGAAGCGAACGCTAGGGTTCTGGGCAATGGCAAGAACGGGAGCGGCGACTATCCGCTTCTTGGTGGTGGAGACCCAAACCTCTACAGCTTGTTCGTGGAGAGGTCGATGCGCCTGGCCGCGCCACAGGGCGTGGTAGCGTTGCTCACCCCAAGCGGGATCTCTGGAGATAAGGGGGCCGCCAACTTCTTCCGGCTGATAACGTCGACAGGGCGACTAGGCGCCCTCTTCGATTTCGAAAACCGCAAGGTTTTCTTCCCTGACGTCGACACGCGATTCAAATTTTCCTGCTTGGTGTTCGGCGGTGAAAAGCGCACGTTTAAGCGCTCGCGCTGTGCCTTCTTCCTGCACCACGTGGAGGAGTTGAACGACCCGGTGCGAGTGTTAAACCTGACTGCCGACGACTTCGCGCTTGCGAATCCGAACACCAATGCAGCGCCCATCTTCCGCTCCGCCAAGGACGCAGACATCACACTGAGCCTGTATCGCAAGCACCCGGTCCTCGTGCGTCATGGCGCATGGAGCGAATCTACGGGGCAGGGAGCAGAAGCTCGAGCTTGGCCGGTCAGATTCGCGCAGATGTTCCATATGACGAACGACTCGAATCTATTCCTCAAAGGCGAGGAGTTGGGTAAGCAAGGTTGGCAACGAGCAGATTTAAATCGATGGACGAATGGCAAGGAAGTCGCTGTCCCTTTATATGAGGGCAAGATGGTCCAGGCGTTCGATCACCGCGCGGCGGACGTGGTCGTCAACGCGGCCAACCTGAAACGCGCCGCGCAACAAGAGTCTCTGGAGAGCAACGAGAAGGTCGACCCGAATCGCTTCCCAAAGCCCCAGTTCTGGGTCAAGCAATCAGACGTTGAGAGCACGTGGGGTGGTGAATGGTGCATCGCCTATAAGTCAGTGACCGCGCCCAGCAACATGCGCACGATGATCGCCGCCATTGTTCCTCGTTGCGGCGTCGGCAACAGCATGGGGATGCTCTTGCCCACGGAGGGAGCGAAGGACAGCTACCGGCAATGGGCGCCGTTGCTGCTCGCAAATCTGAACTCGTTCGCCTACGACTTCGCCTTGCGTCAAAAGGTGCAAGGCCAGAACCTCAACTGGTTCATCATTGAGCAGTCCGTGGTCGTCGCGCCCGAGGTTTTTGACCAAGATGTCGGGGGCGGCCGGAAATTGGCCGATCTAGTTCGGCAGGCGGTTGCGATACTGACATTCAATGCCAATGACCTCGCAGCCTTCGGGCGTGAAGCGAGCGGTATGGCGGAGTCTGTGCGTTGGAACGGAGCTCAGCGCCGAAAACTGCTTATCGCGCTCGACGCGCTCTTCTTTCATCTCTATGGACTCGATGCGGTGGCAGTGGACTACATCATGGACGCCTTTCCCATCGTTCGCGACATGGAGCGAGCAACGCATGGAGACTATCGAATGAAGGCAGATATCTTGGCCGCGCACGCCAGACTATCGTCAGAAGGCGTTGCGGGATTCCCGGCGCTGCTCGCCTGAACGCGTCTTGCCAGAGACATGCGGTCCCACTACCGATCCGAGATCGTCGAGGATCCTGGCGGCAGAGGAAACAGGGCGCGCCGAATTCCGGTGGCGTCCGGCTTTGACTTTGAGTTCCATCGCACGATTTGGTAGCCGGCGTTTTGTAGCATCTCGTCTCGCTTGGCGTCCTTGCCGGAGTCGTGCGTTCGGTCGTCGAGCTCGATGATGGCGACGATGGCTCCGTCACTGCGCCGCTGCGCCACGAAGTCCACGATCTTCTGCGAGAACATGCCACGCAGTCGGTAGTAGGCTTTCCCATCGCTCCGCGGGACCGCTGGGTCCAGCAGGGCTCCCATGGCAACTTGCGGGAAGAAGCGGAGCTCGGGTGCGGCCGCTTCCAACCGGCCGAGAAACTCCAACTCATTGGGCGTCAGCAGCGTCTTCTGCTTGAACTTTGCCCCGGCAGCCTGCTGGCCAGCAAGCTTCGCCTTCAAGACGGCGATGCCGATGGCTCCGGCGCCGACGACAGCAAGCAAGGTGATCAAGTTGGATGTTGTGCTCATATTTGTCCCTGGATTTGAATTGGAATTAACTGCCTCGACCGGCAAACCGCCAGATCAGAAAGGCGAAAGAGCCCAGTCAAGTTCGCGAAGCAAGAAGCCCACCGCGTGCACGGCGAACTCCGCGTCCTCTTCGGTGGGGGGCCTGAGCCCCTTGGAGAACTGTTCGTTGCTCTTGCCGCGCGCGTGCAGGATCGCGAGCGTCTTGCATTGATTGGCCGCCGCGTATTTCTTGTGCGGCTCCGCTTCGAGAGTCTCGGCGACCTTGGCCAAGTCCTTGGCCAGGATGCTCTCGTCCCCGGAACGCTGCCAGACCCAGCGAGAGGCGATCAAGGTGGCCGCGTCCTTGCACTGATCGACGACGGAGGTGGCCGACTCGCGAAAGGCGGAGTCTACGACCCGGCCAAGAGCACGAGCGACCTCGTTTCTGAATCGCTCGTCGACCTTGACCGCGTCCAGGTCCGGCACGACGCCATAGGCCGACAGCGCCTTCAAGACCAACATCACGTCGTCTGTCGCCGTGATTTCCACGTCCACGATGCGCCAGGCGGACGCCGCCCGGTTGTTGCCCAGCGCCAGTGTCGCCCCGCGCCCCTGGTTCGGCTGCTCAAGAATGCTTGTGCACGCGGCGTAGACGTTCAAGGGGCGGTGCAGCTTTCCGTCGGCGCCGGTGTGGAGCCCTCCTGGGTCCTCGAACGCGTGGGGCATGACCCGCGAATTGTGGTTAGGGTAGGGCGCTCCGGTCATGGGGCTGTATAGGCGACCCCTCCGAGTGCGCGTCACGGCATCGAAGGAGTCCTCGCGGAAAATCCATGTCTGGGCGTTATTGCGCACCCCTGACCCAAGGCTCGTCCAGTCGGCCGGTAGCGCGACGAGCTTCGCCTGGGAGATCGTGGGCACCGGAATCACCGGCCGGTCCGGCGCGGAGCCCGCGGACTCATAGACCAAACCGCTGTTGTCATCGAATCCTAGAAACATCGCCTCTCCCGCCCTTGTCGTTATTGCCGTTTTACAGTGACGTTATCATGGCTCATCGGCAAAGGAGACCCGGTGGGCATCAAGCGGCAGCTTCCAGAGTTCCTCGTTGGAAAGATCAGCGCGGAGCAATATGCGCGTTGGCTCAATCGCAAGGCCGCCGCTCACGTTAAGCGCGATCGCAAGCGCGACTTCGACGGCGCGGTTGGAGCGGCTTACCGGGACGCCATCCACCAGGCGGTCATCCTGAGCGCTGGGCGCGACGCCTACACCGGCGAGGATCTTCATTGGGAGCTTCTGAGCCAATACGACAACGAGAAGTCCAAGGCAGGCCGCAGCGTCTACAAGGCGAGCTTCGGCCTATTGCCGACAGTGGATCACCTGGACACGAGCGCGAGCGCGGTCTCGTTTCGGATATGCGCCTGGCGCACCAACGACGCCAAGAACGACTTGTCGCACGATTCTTTTCTCGATCTTTGCAAGCGGACGCTGCTCCACGCCGGCTATACCGTGGATGGGCCGTCATCTTGCCGCGACAGCGACCCCGTTGCCTTGGACGGCGACAATGGGGCGGCGCGCGCGTCGGCGTGAGCGCCTCTCTGCAAGCCGTATCCGACGCCCCGAACACATAGGAGGACAGATGGCGCCGCCAATCACGAAAGTAAACCCTCGGGAATACGCGACCCTTTACTTGGCCAGGGCCATCGCGGAGGACAACTTGCCCATGGTGAAGGCGGCC
The DNA here is from genome assembly GCA_025362825.1 of Polaromonas sp. Taxonomy (GTDB): domain Bacteria; phylum Pseudomonadota; class Gammaproteobacteria; order Burkholderiales; family Burkholderiaceae_C; genus Polaromonas. Next base: position 11,072 of record JANYFF010000094.1, read on the forward strand.
GTCGAAGCGGGCGCCGATGTCAGTGCCTTCTGGATCGATGGCAAAACGAGGCTCAGCGAACTGGGCTCGAAGAGGCGGCTCGTG
>JANYFF010000132.1 GCA_025362825.1 Polaromonas sp.
GCAGGTGGACCTGCTCGACGGCGCCCTGTTGCGGCAGGAAAGCGTCGCGCCCGAAACGCTGGAGATGACCTCGCGTCTGATCGAGAAAAAGCTCAAGGACTTCGGCGTCGAGGTTCGCGTGGTGGCTGCCGCGCCCGGCCCGGTCATCACCCGCTATGAAATCGAACCCGCTACCGGCGTCAAGGGTTCGCAGGTCGTCAATCTGGCCAAGGATCTGGCGCGCGCGCTGAGCCTGGTGTCCATCCGCGTGATTGAAACCATCCCCGGTAAAAACTTCATGGCATTGGAGTTGCCCAATGCCAAGCGACAGTCCATCAAACTCAGCGAAATCCTCGGCTCGCAGGTTTACAACGAGGCCAAGTCGCTGTTAACCATAGGCCTGGGCAAGGACATTGGCGGCAATGCCGTGGTCGCTGACCTCGCCAAGATGCCGCACTGCCTGGTGGCGGGTACTACAGGTTCGGGAAAGTCGGTCGGCATCAACGCGATGATTTTGAGCCTGCTCTACAAGGCCGATGCACGCGATGTACGGTTGCTGCTGATCGACCCGAAGATGTTAGAGATGAGTGTTTACGAAGGCATTCCGCACCTGCTGTGCCCGGTCGTCACCGACATGCGCCAGGCCGCGCACGGCCTGAACTGGTGTGTGATGGAAATGGAAAAGCGCTACAAGCTGATGAGCAAGCTCGGCGTACGCAACCTGGCTGGCTACAACGTCAAGATTGATGAAGCCAAGGCCAAAGGCGAATTCCTCTACAACCCCTTCAGTCTGACCCCAGACCAGCCCGAACCGCTGGAACGCCTGCCCTACATCGTGGTGGTGATTGACGAGCTGGCCGACCTGATGATGGTGGTAGGCAAAAAGATCGAAGAGCTGATCGCACGCCTGGCGCAAAAAGCCCGTGCCGCCGGCATTCACCTGGTGCTGGCGACGCAACGGCCCAGCGTCGATGTGATCACTGGCCTCATAAAGGCGAATATCCCGACGCGCCTGTCTTTCCAGGTTTCCAGCAAGATCGACAGCCGCACCATCCTCGACCAGATGGGCGCCGAGGCGCTGCTCGGTATGGGCGACATGCTTTATATGCCCAGCGGCACCGGCTTCCCGATTCGCGTGCACGGCGCGTTTGTCAGCGACGATGAAGTGCACCGCGTGGTGGCCTACCTGAAATCACAGGGTGAACCCAACTACATCGACGGCGTACTTGAAGGCGGTACAGTGGATGGCGAGGGTGGTGATCTGGGTGGTGACCTTGGCTTGTCCGGCGGCGCGGGTGATGAAAAAGACCCGATGTACGACCAGGCGGTGGAAATCGTCCTTAAAAACCGCAAGGCCTCCATTTCGCTGGTCCAGCGCCACCTCAAAATTGGCTACAACCGGTCTGCCCGCATGCTTGAGGAAATGGAAAAAGCCGGCCTCATCAGTGCCATGTCAGGCAGCGGCCAGCGTGAAATTCTGGTACCTGCCCGGGCTGAATGACGACAGACAGGTTTTTGCCGCCTCGCCATACTTATTGACTATGACTTCTTCACAAAAGACACGCCGTACCTTTATTCCTTCGTCGGTCACGGGGAAATGGGCTCGTAGCCTGCTCATTTCAATGGTCGCTATATTTTCAATAGCAGTACATGCCCAGAATACGGTGGTTACGGGCCAAAATAGTCAAAATAATGGCCTTCAGAGCCTTGAAAGCTTTGTAAAAACCACAAAAAGCGGTCGCGCCGGCTTCACCCAGGTCGTGACCAGCCCGGCCAAAGAGGGCCAGGTCGCCAAAAACAAAACCTCCAGCGGCACTTTTGAATTCCTGCGGCCCAACCGTTTCAAATTCCTGTACAAAAAGCCTTTCGAGCAAACCATCGTGTCGGACGGCCAAATGCTGTGGCTGTACGATGTGGACCTAAACCAGGTGACGTCGCGCAAGCTGGCGCAGGTACTGAGCGGCACGCCCGCGGCAGTGATCGCGGCTGCGGCCGACCTGAAAGGCCTCGAAGCTGACTTCGTACTGGCAGCTCTGCCTGACCGCGGCGGGCTGCAGTGGGTGCAGGCGACGCCCAAAACAAAAGACGGCCAGTTGCAGAGCATCAGCGTGGGCTTCAAGGCGACGGACAAAGGCAGCGAGCTGGCCGTACTTGAAATTCTCGACAGCTTTGGCCAGCGCTCGGTCATGACCTTCAATCAGTTTGAAGTCAACCCGGCGCTGCCAGCTGCCAGCTTCCAGTTCAAGCCGCCTGCTGGCGCTGACGTCAGCCGCCAGTAGTCGGCCATGTGGGGCGGGGTTCTTGCAGGGCAGTTAAGCTTGGCGAGTTCCAAACACCAACGATTGCCACCCCGCTGACTCATGGCTACCAACATAGCTAAAAAGATACCGGCTATTCCCCTGGCTGAACGCCTTCGCCCGCAAACGCTGGGTGAGGTGATTGGCCAGCAGCATCTGCTGGGCGAGGGTATGCCGCTGCGCATTGCGTTTGAGTCCGGCCAGCCGCACAGCTGCATTTTGTGGGGACCGCCAGGTGTGGGCAAGACGACGATTGCCCGCCTGATGGCCAACAGTTTCGATGCGCACTTCATTACGATTTCGGCGGTGCTGGGTGGTGTCAAGGAAATCCGCGAAGCCGTCGAGCAGGCCAGTATCTGGCGCGGCCAGGCGGGCGACCTGGCCGATGCCGCCGGCAAGCGCACCATCGTCTTTGTTGATGAAGTTCACCGCTTCAATAAAAGCCAGCAAGACGCTTTTTTGCCGCATGTGGAAAGTGGGCTCTTCACCTTCATAGGCGCAACCACCGAGAACCCATCCTTTGAAGTCAATTCGGCCTTGCTGTCCCGCGCCGCAGTGTATGTGTTGCAGCCGCTGTCAGAGCAGGATTTAAAGAGAATAGTGGCCGTAGCCATTGAAAAACGGGCGCTTCTAGCTATTGAAACCATAGCGCCAGAGGCGGTTGACCGCCTAGTGGCCTATGCCGATGGCGATGCCCGGCGCTTGCTCAACACGCTGGAGTCGCTGGCTGTCGCGGCTGGCAATGAGAAATCAGCCGTCCAGTTGACCGAAGTGACTGACGCCTGGCTGCTCAAGGTGCTGGGCGAACGCATGCGGCGTTACGACAAGGGCGGCGAGCAGTTTTATGACACGATTTCGGCCCTGCATAAATCGGTGCGGGGGTCGGACCCTGATGCTTCGCTGTACTGGTTCATGCGCATGCTGGACGGCGGTGCCGAGCCCAAGTACATGGCGCGCCGCCTGATACGCATGGCCAGCGAAGACATCGGCCTGGCCGACCCCCGCGCCCTGCGTATGGCGCTGGATGCAGCCGAGGTGTATGAGCGTCTTGGTTCACCCGAAGGCGAGCTGGCGCTGGCGCAATGCGTGGTGTACCTGGCGGTGGCGCCCAAGTCCAATGCGGTGTACGTCGCCTTCAATGAAGCCAAGGCCTTCATTAAAAATGACGGGACGCGGCCTGTGCCGCTGCATTTGCGCAATGCGCCAACCAAGCTTATGAAGACGCTGGATTACGGCAAGGATTACCGCTATGCGCACAATGAGGAAGACGGTTTTGCGGCAGGCGAAAACTATTTCCCTGAAGGTATGGATGCACCGGGCTTTTACCGGCCCGTCAACCGCGGCCTTGAAATCCGGATTGCCGAAAAACTCAACGAGTTGCGGCTGAAAAATGCTGCAAAGGATTGATAAATTAGCATGGCGCTCCACGGGTAAACCCCGCGAAAACCGGCGCGCTGGCGCGATTCTCGCTAGTGTGCGTCGATACAATTTGCAGCGTATCGCCGTCAGAAGTCACCGGAGAGTCGTTTATGGAAATATTCCTGCAGCAGGTCATCAATGGCCTGGTTCTGGGCAGCATGTATGCCCTGATTGCGCTGGGGTACACCATGGTGTACGGCATCATCAACCTCATCAACTTCGCGCATGGCGAGGTGCTGATGGTGGGCGCGCTGACCAGCTGGACCATCATCGGGTTGATGCAGGACTCTATGCCCAGTTCGCCCGGCTGGGTCATTCTGCTGGTGTCGCTGCTGGTTGCGTTTGTGGTCTGCGGCACGCTCAATTTTGCGATTGAAAAGATTGCCTATCGCCCACTGCGCAACTCGCCCAAGCTGGCGCCGCTGATTACGGCCATCGGCATGTCGCTGCTGCTGCAGACGTTGGCCATGATCATCTGGAAACCGAATTACAAGTCTTACCCCACGCTGCTGCCGTCAGAGCCCTTCCAGGTCGGCGGTGCGGTCATCACCGTCACGCAGCTCTTCATCCTGGGTACGACGGTAGTGTCGCTGTCGGTGCTGATGTGGCTGGTTCACTACACGCGGCTGGGCCGGGCTATGCGCGCTACAGCGGAGAACCCGCGGGTGGCCGCGCTGATGGGCGTGCGCCCCGACACCGTGATTTCAGCGACCTTCATCATCGGCGCCTTACTCGCCGCGCTGGCCGGCGTGATGTATGCGTCGAACTACGGCACGGTGCAGCACACCATGGGTTTTTTGCCGGGACTGAAG
>JANYFF010000151.1 GCA_025362825.1 Polaromonas sp.
GAAAGACCCGCGCTTTATTGCCACCGTTGATGCCCTCGAAAAATACCTGTGTGACGGTCCGTATATGCGGCGCTACGAGGCACCGGATGATTTCGGTAAACCTGAAACCGCCTTCAACATCTGTACCTTCTGGCGCATTGATGCCTTGGCCCGCATAGGCCGCAAGCAGCAGGCCAGAGAAATTTTCGAGACCATGCTCGCCGCACGCAACCATGTCGGCCTGCTGTCAGAAGACACACACCCAGTGACGGGCGAGATGTGGGGCAACTTTCCGCAGACTTATTCGATGGTAGGGATCATCAATGCAGCCGTAAGACTCTCTGCGCCCTGGGATAGTCAGATATGACGTACACCCCCGTGGCTTGCTCACTGCGTGTAGCGTCCTCCGCCCTTGCAGGGGGCTGCGCCTGCGGCCCGGCGGAGCCCGTTCCGCGGCCCATACTGGCCTTTCTGACCTGCACCGCTTTTGATGCCGTTCTGCACGTGGAGTTTGCTTATGTCTAGGTTGGTCGTTGTATCCAACCGGGTGGCGGACCCGCGCAAAACTGCAGCGGGTGGCCTTGCGGTGGCACTGGCCGATACCCTGAACAGCACTGGCGGCCTGTGGTTTGGATGGAGCGGCCATACCGTTGAAGGCGGCTTGCCAGGCGAGGGGGAGCTGCATGTGCAGCAAGCCGGCGATGTGACGCTGGCGACGGTGGATCTGTCAGCCGAAGACCATGCCGGCTACTACTTAGGTTACAGCAACGGCGTGCTGTGGCCGGTGTTTCATTACCGCCTTGACCTTGCGCGCTTTGATGCCGGCTACATCACCGGCTACCAGCGCGTGAACCGGCTGTTCGCGCAAAAGCTGATGCCGCTGCTCAAGCCCGACGACGTCATCTGGATACATGACTACCACCTGATTCCGCTGGCCGCGGAACTGCGCGCGCTGGGCTGTACCCAGCGTATCGGGTTTTTCCTGCACATCCCCCTACCGCCGCAGCTGGTGATCGCGGCGATTCCGCAACACGAGTGGCTGATGCGCGCACTCTTCGCCTATGACCTGGTGGGCTTCCAGAGTGAAGCCGACTTGCTGCATTTTTCGCGTTATGTGCAGGCCGAGGCCGGCGCTGTTGATCTGGGCGGCAACCGCTTCAGGGCCTTTAACCGCACGGTGAGGGCCGGTGCCTTTCCCATCGGCATTGACGTGGACGAGTTCGCAGCACTGACCCATGCCAGGGACGGCCAGGACATGTTCACCCGCATAAAGGAAGAATATTCGCGTCGCAAGCTGCTGCTGGGCGTCGAGCGGCTGGATTATTCCAAAGGCCTGCCGCAACGCATAAGAGCCTTCAAGCGGCTGTTGCAAAAATACCCTGAAAATCTCAAAAGCGCCACACTGATCCAGATTGCATCGCCCAGCCGCGAGGACATGGACACCTACACCGACCTGTTGGAAGAGCTCGAAAGCCTGTGCGGCTCTGTCAACGGTGACTTTGGCGAACTTGACTGGATGCCAGTGCGTTACATACACCGCAACGTGGCCCGCAAACGGCTGCCGGGTCTGTACCGTGCTGCCCGCGTGGCGCTGGTCACGCCGCTACGCGACGGTATGAATCTGGTGGCGAAGGAATTTATTGCGGCGCAGGACCCGGCCGATCCAGGCGTGCTGGTGCTGTCACGTTTTGCCGGCGCTGCCGAGCAATTGCAGGATGCCCTGCTGGTCAACCCTTATGATATCGACGGCATGGCAGACACCATCCAGCAGGCGCTGCAGATGCCGCTGGACGAGCGCCAGGTTCGGCACCAGAAACTGCTCCGGAACATCCGCCGCTTTGACGTGCACTGGTGGCGCAGGGCTTTTCTTGACGCGCTGGCCGGCACCGACGCCGATGCAGCTGATCACCGGAGACAGACAAGCATGCCGAAACGTCAGCCTGACACGCTGGCTGTTCGCGAATCGCAGTCGTCTTAAATCGGGACGTATTCCAGTTCTATTTCAATGCGAGAAGAGGTGCGAGGTCGCAGACAGTGCTTTAGCACGGCACGGCAATGCAATGCAAGGCGAGGCAACAACATGCGCTTTGAAATGGGAACGAATTAGCTGACCAGCGCCAGTGCGGCGTAGTCACCGACCCTGTCCTGCAGACCGGCTGGCAAGAGCTTGACGCCAGCCGTCAGTGCCGGCAGCTTGCCGTCAAGATGGCTTTGCAGGCGCGGCAACAGGTAGTCGCGGTGGTGCCAGAAAACGCTGCCACCCAGGCTGATGCCCTGCAAGTCAAGCGTCACCACCAGGTTGTAGAGCGCCCGCCCCATCACCCTGCATAACTCATCAACAATAGCCACAGCGCCCGTATCTCCTTGGCCTGCAGCTATTAATAACGTAGCAGCATCGGCGTAACCCTGGCTGGAGAAGCGCCGCGCGATGGCATTGCCGGCGACCAGTGCTTCAAGGTCGCCGAAGTTGCCGCAGCCGCACAGGGCATCGGTGTTGTCGCTGACAAACATGTGACCGGCGTGGCCGGCGTTGCCATGCTTGCCGCGCAGCACCCGGCCATCCACACACAGGCCCATGCCGATGCCGGTGCTCCAGGTCATATAAGCGCAGTGGTCCAGGCCCTGTAGCGCACCCCAGCGCCGCTCGGCTTCCAGCGCGGCGATGCAGTCGTTCTCGATACGCACATTTTTAAAGGCCTGGCGCAGCGGTGCTTCAAGCGGCACGCTGGTCCAGTCGTTGGGCAGCCCGCGCGCCTGGCCGGCGATGCCGCCGCAGATATTGGGCGCAGCCAGTTCGATCAGCCCATTTTGCAAAATAAAGGGTCCGCATGACGACACTCCGACGGCAACAATCGCTCCAGGCGAGACCCCCGCTGCCGCGCAACTGCGCTCCACCAGCGCCAGCACCTGCTGGCCCAGGGCGTCGCGCTCACCCTTTTTGATGGTGGGTTCGGTCACCCGGCCGCGCACGCCGGCCCCGTCAGCCACGCTGACCGCGACCTTGGTGCCGCCTATGTCAACACAGACCAGCGGGCCAGTGCCTTTTGGCAGGGCGGGTACGGCGATGCCAGGGTGAGACTGCGGAGAAGCGTTCACGTCGGGTACGTCCATTTAGTAGCTAAAGATGCATGGTACTTGCACCCAACAAGCCCTAAATAAATTTGGCGATCAGTGTGCCGATCAGGCTAAGCAGTACTGTGGTGGCAAACGGTATGTACCAGTCGCGGCCAAACAGCCGAAAGCGCAGGTCACCCGGCAATTTGCCAAAACCAAGCTTGTTGAGCCAGGGCGTGAGGCTGTTCAGCACCACCAGTATCAAAAAGATCACGATCATCCAGCGGATCATGGTGTCCTCATAAGGTGTGCGTCCTGTCGCCTTGCGCGAAACCCATGGGCTGCCAGCCTGAATACGGCGCAGCGGGGTTGTCGGCAGCAAAACCTATCACCTTGAACAACTCGCCCATCTCATGCTCGTTGACCAGTTTTTGCACCATGGCCCGCTCGGCAATGCCGGTGTTTTCCATACCGTTTAGCAGGCTGCAGTTGAGCAAAAATCGACCCTGCCCGGTGTAACCCAACACCTGCAGGCCGGCATCCTGACCGGCCAGTGCAATGCCGGTGAAGTTGACGTGCGCGGTGATGTCCTTTTTACCAACATCCGCCAGCGCGTCCGGGTCTGCCAGATGCGCTTGGTGGCACATCACCGTGCCCATGCTGCGCTGCGGATGGTAGTACTCGTGTTCTGGAAAACCGTAGTCGATCATGAAGACCGCACCGGCCTGCAGGCGGTCGGCCAGGGTGCGGATAAAGCCCTCGGCCTGTTCGTGGATTTCGGTGATGTAGTCGTGTGCGCCCTGCACCTCAAACGGCGGGCACAGGCTGGTCGGCTGGTCTGCAAAGACAAAGCCCCCGTTGTGTACCGTGACACCACGCTCGTGCCAGACGCCGCCAAGCCGTGCCAGCAGCCTGACAGGCATCGCATCAAGCACTTCATTGCCGATGACCACACCCCTGATGTGTGCGGGCAATTCGCCCGCCCAATGCACCTTGCCGGCGAAAGCCTGCAAACGGTCGTGCTGGCGCTGGCGCAGGCTGCCCGACAAATCCACGATGGTGTAGCGCTCAAGCTGCGGCAGGGCCTCCAGTATCTGCTGCGCCAGTGCGCCCGAACCGGCGCCAAACTCCCAGACCTCCGTCGTGCCGGTGGCCTGCAGCGCCTCGCGCAGTTGGCGCGCCAGGGCCTGACCAAAACGTGGCGACAGCTCGGGCGCGGTGACAAAATCGCTGCCGCCGCCGGGCAGCAGGCCAAACTTGCGCAGGTCGTTGGCGTAATAACCCCAGCCAGGCGTGTACAGCGCCATTTCCATGAACCGGTCAAAGCCGATCCAGCCGCCGGCCGCGACTATGGCCTCGCCAATATGTAACTGAAGAGGGGTCGTTAAACTAGGGGTTGCAGTCATGGCTTGCAGGGACGTGGCATCGGCCCAGATTGTCCACGATTGCACGCCTCAGCCCAGACCCCACACCCGTATGCAGCAAACTCCACCCACCCCTGTTGTCCTTGTCACCGGCGCCGCCAAGCGGCTGGGCCGTGAGATCGCGCTGGCGCTTGCCGCTGGCGGCTGGCAGGTGGCGGTGCACTACCGCAGCTCTGCCGATGATGCTATGAAAACCGTAGCTGACTGCGCCCATATTTCGGGGGCTGCAGCCGCTTTTTACTGTGATCTGGGCGATGAAGCCGAGGTTCGGAATCTTTTGCCGCGCGTGGTCACGCATTTTGGCCGCATCGACGCCGTGGTCAACAGCGCGTCGAGTTTTGAGCAGGACGATGCGGCCAGCTTCAGCTTTGCCGCTCTCGAAAAGCACCTGCGCAGCAACACCGGCGCGCCGATCTTGCTGGCTCAGGCGCTGCATGAGCATCTTGCCCAGCGGGACGCAACCGGTGCGGTGGTTAACCTGCTCGACCAGAAGCTCTGGAACCAGAACCCTGACTTCCTGAGCTACACGCTGTCCAAGGCCGCGCTGGAAGCAGCCAACACCATGCTGGCAATGGCACTGGCGCCTCGTGTGCGCGTGGTCGGCGTGGCGCCAGGCCTGACGCTGACCAGCCACCTGCTCAGCCAGTCGCAATTCGAGGCGCTGCACAAGCTGTCGCCGCTGGGCCGATCGTCCACCCCGGAAGACGTTGCCGGTGCCGTGAAATTCGCGCTGGAGAACCGCTCCATCACCGGCACCACGCTGCTGGTCGATGGCGGCCAGCACCTGATGAAATTTGACCGCGATTTTTCGCTCATGTCCCCAGGCCAGGCCTGATATCCAGAACTTTTAGGCAGGCACCATGTTCAATACAAGAGGCACCCAGATCCTGACGCTGACCGGTTTGCGTTTTGACGCCAACCTCGGCATCCTGGACCATGAAAAAACCGCGCCGCAACCCATACAGGTCGATGCCGAACTCAACCTCGGCACGCAGCCGCTGCTGCCAAGCGACGACGACATCACCCACGTGCTCGACTACCGCAAGGTGCGCCGCATCATCATCGAGGAGTGCACCGAAGTGCATGTGAACCTGCTGGAAAGCTTGATCGGCAA
>JANYFF010000369.1 GCA_025362825.1 Polaromonas sp.
GCCAGCTTGTCCAGGATCGGTTGCGATGCCTTGCCTGCGTCACGCCCTTGGAAGTGCCCTGCCCAGGTATCGCTGATGATGTCGCGCACCTTGTCGACGTCGGTCACCAAGCGCGATGTATCGAACTTCGAACCCTTTGCAATCTCGATCGCACGGGTGGCGACCTGCATGAAAGTATAGGCAGCTTGACGAAACAGGTGCGGATCTTTTTCTTTTAATTGCGACCAAAATTTTGGGTCTAGCCATAACGAGCCATTGATGTCGCCGTTGACTTCTTCAGTCGCGTGAGCATTCCATTCTTCTGGCGACTTTTTGGCGATCTCGGCCTCTGTCAGGCCACGTTGCTCCAAGGCGATTTTGTCAGCCAGGATGCCCTTTTGAAAATACTGGGGCATCGTTTTGGCCAATGCTTTGGCGACTTCGGGATTCGCATGCAAATACTCGTGACCACTAATGCCCAGCGCAGGGTGCTGCGTGCTGGCCGTGATGTACGACCTACCGTTGAAATAAACACCGTTGAAGCCCGGGTGCTCGCTGACGATGAAAGTTTTCGACCCCAGGGCATTTCCCAGCCACTGCGCTAATGCATGTTCTTGCGTAGGTGGATCCACCAGATGAACCTGCACCGGGTTCGGATCGACAACCCGCTCACCTGTCGTCGGATCAATCCTTGGGGCCGCCAAGGCGCGATTAAGATCAACGACATCCGGATGTGCTTCGGCTGCTTTTAAGTCAGCCTGGGACCGCGCTTCGCGTACCGTGGAGATGTCGGCGGCCTGGTTGGCTGCGTGCTGGTCGAAGACACCTTCGCGGGTCATGTACGCGTGAAGCTCGTCGTTCGTAGCATGGCGAGCCACCGGATCGATCTGCGTGTTCAACGAATCATCCAACGCACCGCGCACTAACCGCGCTTGCTCCGGATCGACGGTGGCCAAGTGCTGTTCCAATGCGTCGCTGCCACGCAGCTGTTGCAGGTCCAACGTGCGCTGGGTCTGTTCCACCGTTGAACCAGTATTCAGGCTTGGTGCTGAGTCAACGACCGCCTTCGCGCCAGCGATCGCGCTGTCCACGTCTGGCGCGTTTTCAACAGCATCTTTGACGGTCGGCACTGGTCGTACGGCACGGAGTAGATCGGCTGGGCTGGTATCGGTGGGTTTTGCCGTGAACGCGGCCACCGGCGGCACTGCCGATGTTTCGGCAGCCGGTTCAATTGGACGGGATTCACCAAACGTGAACGGCACCACTGGACGCTGAGCGTCAGGTAACGTATCGGCTACCGCACCGTCGAGACCGGTTCGCTCTTTAGGCGTCAAATATCCAGCCTCACTGCGAGATGCGCGATCTGTACCCGTTATAGATTCTGGGCCGGCGTGCGGCATCACACCGAACAACGCGTTGGTCAGCAATTCCTTTGGCAGATCTTCAGGCTTAAACGCCTGCTGCATACTGTCTGGCAAAAATGGATTGTTTAGAACCCGCGCCGCCTGATTGCCGATCGTCATTGCCGGTGCAACCTTGGCCATGCGCGCCAAGAGACCCCCTTCAGCCGAGCCAGGCACCATAAACACCATGGCATTGGTCAGGTATGTCGCAGCACCAGCGGTAGCGGTTTTGGTTACATCGCCCGTTGCTTCGTAGACCTTTTGCATGGTCTCGGCGGCCTGCGTCAATCCCGGAATAATTGCTGCCGTGGCGGCATGGCTGGCGGTGCTACCCAGTATCTTTGCAGCAGTCAAGTTGGCAAGCTCGATTGACGACATCGCCACCATTTCAGGCGCTGCCAAAACAACCTGTGACATAACGGCTGCAACTGATCCCAAAGAATGCGCAATATCCGAAACAATGCCAGCGTGCTTGTCCATCTCGAACGCACTAGCGTTGTCGTCGAGCGGCTTGACCATGTGACTCATCCACCAGTCGGTGAATTTGTTCGGGTCTTCACGGGTGGCGATATTAGCGATCTTGTCCAATACTACCGGCACCGCGCTAGCAAGCAGCGTTCCGGCCTTGATGGTGCTGTTTGTTGCGCCGCCAAGACCCTTCAACGCTGCCATCGGAGCGCCGGCGATGTCTTGCCCTAGCGACTGTGCGTCTGGGTCAGATTCTTTTCCGATCGCGTTCAGACCTTGACTGACGTTGCCCATAGCGTCGGTAACGTCACCGCTTTGCGCCGCATCTTCAGCAAGCTGCGCCTTCTTCTCAGCCGAGTAGTTTGCAGTGAACGCTGGAATGTTGTCGTCTGACTGTGCGCTAGATTGCCCAGTCGGATCAATGCCGGTCATTGGGTCGGCACTGCTAGTGGGGACATCTGAACCACCGAACAAGCGCACCGCACCATTGATCGTTCTGTTGATAAAGCCTGGCCGGCTATCAGGCACAGCAGCCAAACGCGCTGTCTCGGCCGATCTCTGATCTGGCATAGCCGCTACACGAACCTTGTCGACGGCCGTCTGTGCCGGGGTATCCAACTGCCCGGTGAACGGCTTAAACCGTGCTGTCTGTGCCTTTTGGTTCGCATCGGCCCGAGCTAGAACCATTTCGGCGTAGTCTGCAGGCGTCGTGCCCAAAGCATCCGACACGTCTTCGCGGATATTGC
>JANYFF010000227.1 GCA_025362825.1 Polaromonas sp.
AGTGCATGGAGCCCCGGTAAATCGACATAGTTTGCTATAAATAAAATAGCAAATTCGTGGGTGAGGTCATGCCCTGTGCTTTGGTGGCTCTGGCCGAGCGCAAAGCGGGCCCGCAACAAAACCGCTGGCCGATAGCCTCCGCATGGCTGCGAGCTTCAGCGCTTCAGGACGTCCAGCAAACGGGCGTGTATGCCGCCAAACCCACCATTGCTCATGCACAGCAGATGATCGCCCGGCCGGGCCGCGATCCTGACCTGCTCGACCAGCTGGTCAATGCTGTCGGCAACGTGCGCCCTGTCCACCATAGGGGCAAGAACTGTTCGGGCGTCCCAACCCAGCCCGCCAGCGTGGCAAAAAGCCAGATCGACGGCTTCCAGGCTCCAGGGCAGTTGGGCCGCCATGGCGCCCAGTTTCATGGTGTTGCTGCGTGGCTCGAAGATGGCCAAAATACGGTCAGCCGTCCTGCCGCTGGCATTTAGCTGGCGACGCAGGCCGTCAACCGTGGTGTGAATGGCGCTGGGATGGTGGGCAAAATCGTCGTAAACCGTGATGTCGCCGTTGCCCTTGTGTACGACGCCGCGGACTTCCATGCGGCGCTTGACGTTCTGGAAGCTTGCAAGTGCTTCTGCGGCCTCCTCGGGTGCCACACCAACGTGTTCGGCAGCCGCAATCGCCGCCAGGGCATTGAGCTGGTTATGGACGCCGCTGACATTCCAGCGGACACTGGCCACGACCTGCCCAGCCTTCAGCACCCTGAAATCGTCGGGGGGGCCTTCGGCTGTGAAGCCTGCGCCGGTCGAGTCAGAGCTATGCCCAATTCCACCGCCAAAGCGTACACACTCACTCCAGCAGCCCTGGGCCAGGACGCGCTGCAGGCTGGCTTCCCGGGCGTTGGTCACAATACGGCCTTCAGAGGGTACGGTACGCACGAGATGGTGAAACTGCCTTTCGATCGCCGACAGATCCTCAAAAATATCCGCATGGTCGAATTCGAGGTTGTTCAACACCGCAGTGCGTGGCCGGTAATGCACAAATTTGCTGCGCTTGTCGAAAAATGCAGTGTCGTATTCATCGGCCTCGATCACGAAAGCGTTGCCAATGCCCAGCCGGGCTGAAACACCGAAATTCAGTGGAACCCCGCCCACCAAAAAACCCGGCTGCAGGTCGGCCTGCTCCAGAATCCATGTCAGCATGGCCGTGGTCGTGGTTTTGCCGTGGGTACCGGCTACCGCCAGCACATGGCGCGGGCCGGTGGCGTGGTGTGTCGGGTGGTGAAGGATATGGCCGGACAGCCACTGCGGGCCGCTGGTGTAAGGCAGTCCCTGGTTAAGAATGGCTTCCATCAGCGGGTATTGCGGCGTTCCGTCGGGCAGCCGGGCGCGGGAGACGACATTGCCCACCACAAATACGTCGGGCTGCAAGGCCAACTGCTCAATGCCATAGCCCTCAATCAGTTCAATGCCCAGCGCCCGCAACTGGTCGCTCATCGGTGGGTACACGCTGGTGTCGCAACCGGTGACCTTGTGGCCGGCCTCACGAGCCAGCGCTGCCAGGCCACCCATGAAAGTACCGCAAATTCCCAGGATATGTATGTGCATGGGGATATTTTAGGAGTCCGCAGGCGGTATTGCTGGCTGGCCTAAACTGCAGGATTGATATTTTCTGACGCTGGCCCAACCGTGCATACCCTTAAATCCGAAATTGCTGCCACGGCCGCCGCCTTGGTGGTTGAAGAAGGGCTGGAATACGGTGCGGCCAAACGCCGTGCCGTCAAGCAGATGGCGCTACCCGCCCGGACCGAGCTGCCCGGCAACGATGAGATCGAAGATGCGGTGCGCGAGTACATAGCGCTGTTTTGCGCCGATACCCAGCCGGTTGAGCTGGTTGCCCTGCGCGGGCTGGCCCTGGTCTGGATGGAGCGCATGGCCGCTTTTCGGCCTCATCTGGCTGGTGCGGTGTGGCACGGGACCGCAACCCGGCTGTCAGATATCTATATCCAGCTGTTTTGTGACGACCCGAAATCAGCGGAAATTGCGCTGATTGAACACAACGTAGACTACGAACCCCGGACGGTTACGGGATTTAACGGTGCAAGTGTGGAGGCACTGAGCCTGAGCAGTCTGTGCAAACCACTCAACGAAAACGTAGGGGTTCACCTGATGGTCTATGACCACGACGACCTTCGCGGCGCCTTGCGCCCCGATGCAAAAGGCCGCAAACCGCGAGGCGAATTGTCTGCGGTGCAAAAACTGATGACCGAGACCCCTGAGGTGGACGTATGAATCGGAGAAGCTTTATATATGGCGGTGTTGCAGCCGCCGCCGGCTTTGCCGGGGTTGGTTTTGCGTGGCGGCATGGCCTGGCACCGCAAGCCACTGGACCAGTGGCAGAAGCGTCGGAAGCGGGGAAGGGCGCGGAGCCTGATTCTTTCTGGGGCCTGAGTTTTGACACCCCCGATGGCAAAAAACTGGCCATGAGCAGCTTTCGCGGCAAGCTTCTGCTGGTGAACTTCTGGGCCACCTGGTGCCCCCCCTGCGTGGAAGAACTACCTCTGCTGAATGCTTTTTACCAGGACAACAAAAGCAAAAACCTGCAGATTCTGGGCTTGGCGGTAGACCAGCCCAGCGCCGTGCGCAAATGGCTTGCGGCCAGGCCGCTCGATTTTGCGGTGGGTATGGCGGGGCTCGATGGAACAGAATTGAGCAAGTCGCTGGGCAACCAGGCCGGCAGCCTTCCGTTCTCGGCCATTTTCGAGCCTTCGGGCCGGCTGGCGCACCGCAAGACAGGAAAGGTGTCTGCGGAAGACCTTATGTTATGGATGAAATCCGCCTGACTCGTCAGCAAACAGATATTTTAATCTTGGCCTCAAATGCGTTCATCCGCGGCTATTTGTTTTTAAAAAACAACTTTTCTAGCATACATTGCTTGCCACGCAGATCAATTTATCTGGCTTCGCGCTACCAAGCCTGGAGTACACTCTGCCTTTTCGTGGCTTTGCCGGGCAAGCGGTTGAGCGATAAATAAGCGGCGAAGGCCCAAAAAGCCAAGAGTAAGCTAACAAAGAAGGAGGATTTGACTTGTGCAGTCTTCCGGCTACTACCTCGTTGGAGAGAACCCATGGATTTAAGAAAACTCAAGACGCTGATTGATCTGGTCTCAGAGTCCAATGTGTCTGAACTGGAAATTACCGAAGCCGAAGGTAAGGTTCGCATTGTCAAATCCAGCGGCGCACCCCTGGTCATGCAGCAACCCGCCATGGTCATGCAACAGGCCCCCGCCGTGTCCGCCGCACCTGCACCGATTGCCGAAGCAGCCGCGCCGGCAGCGCCCGCAGGCCATGCCGTCAAGTCGCCCATGGTAGGCACTTTTTACCGTTCTGCAAGCCCCGGGGCCAAACCGTTTGTCGAGATTGGCAGCGTGGTCAAGGAAGGTGAGACGATTTGCATCATAGAAGCCATGAAGATCCTCAATGAGATCGAGGCCGACAAGTCGGGTACCGTGATCAAGCTGCTGTGCGAAAACGGCGAGGCTGTTGAATACGGGCAACCACTTTTCCTGATCGAGTGACGGGTTGCGCCCAAGGCCGCCTGAACACACTGATGTACCACACGCATGTTTAAAAAAATACTGATTGCCAACCGGGGCGAAATCGCCTTGCGCATCCAGCGCGCCTGCCGGGAGCTCGGCGTCAAGGCGGTGATGGTCTATTCTGAAGCCGACCGCGACGCAAAATACATCAAGCTCGCAGATGAGTCCGTCTGTATCGGGCCTGCCGCGTCCAGCCACAGCTACCTTAATATGCCGGCCATTATTTCAGCGGCCGAAGTCACCGACGCAGAGGCGATTCACCCAGGTTACGGGTTTTTGAGCGAGAACGCTGATTTTGCCGAACGGGTTGAAAAAAGCGGTTTCAAGTTCATCGGCCCTACGCCTGAATCCATCCGCATCATGGGTGACAAGGTTTCGGCCAAGCAGACCATGATCAAGGCTGGCGTGCCCTGCGTGCCCGGTTCCGAAGGTGCGCTGCCGGATGATCCGGCCGTGATTAAGCGCACAGCCAAACAAGTCGGTTACCCGGTCATCATCAAGGCTGCAGGCGGCGGCGGTGGACGTGGCATGCGGGTGGTCCACACCGAGGCAGCGTTGCTGCACGCGGTACAGACCACCAAAGCCGAGGCCGGTGCGGCCTTTGGCAATCCCGAGGTTTACATGGAGAAGTTTCTCCAGAATCCGCGGCACATTGAAATCCAGATCATGGCCGACCAGCATAAAAATGCGGTCTGGCTCGGCGAGCGCGACTGCTCCATGCAGCGCCGCCACCAAAAAGTCATTGAAGAAGCCCCCGCGCCGGGCATCCCGCGCAAACTGATCGAGAAAATCGGCGAGCGCTGTGTAGCAGCAGTGAAAAAAATCGGCTATCGTGGCGCCGGCACCTTCGAGTTCCTCTTTGAAAACGGAGAATTTTATTTCATTGAAATGAATACCCGCGTGCAGGTAGAGCACCCTGTGACCGAGTGGATCACTGGCGTCGACATCGTCAGGACCCAGATCATGGTGGCGGCAGGTGAAAAGTTGCCTTTTGCGCAGCGCGATATCGTGCTCAAGGGCCATTCCATTGAATGCCGCATCAACGCGGAAGACCCCTACAAATTCACCCCTTCACCAGGCCGCATTACAACTTGGCACACCCCGGGCGGCCCGGGCGTGCGGGTGGACTCGCATATTTACGCCAATTATTTTGTGCCGCCCAACTATGACTCGATGATCGGCAAGATCATTGTGCATGGCGACACACGTGAACAGGCGCTTGCG
>JANYFF010000244.1 GCA_025362825.1 Polaromonas sp.
TTCGTCATCCGGATCTTCTTCGGGCTCGGCGGCGGCCTTGGCAGCCACGTGAAAGTCGTTTTCCAGGCGCCACATCAGGTTGGTCGGCGAGTCGGCGTACAGGATGCCTTCTTTGCGGGTCACTGTTCCGTCGGCAATCAGTTTGGCAATGTCTTGCTCAAAGGTCTGCGAGCCATCGGCCATGGATTTTTCCATGGCTTCCTTGACGCTTGAGAAGTCGCCTTTTTCAATGAATTCAGATATCAGCTTGGTGTTCAGCATGACCTCTACGGCCGGGGTGCGGCCGCCGGCCTGGGTACGCAGTAGCCGCTGCGAGACGATGGCTTTCATGGCGGCGGCCAGGTCGCCCAGCAGGGTGCTGCGCACCTCAACAGGGTAAAAACTCAGGATGCGGTTCAGTGCTTGGTAGCTGTTGTTGGCATGCATGGTGGCCAGGCACAGGTGGCCAGACTGGGCGTAGGCAATGGCGGCTGACATGGTTTCACGGTCGCGGATTTCGCCAATCAAAATCACGTCCGGCGCCTGGCGCAGGGCGTTTTTCAGGGCGACCTGCAGCGACTGCGTGTCGTTGCCAACCTCGCGCTGGTTGACAACTGACTTCTTGTTGGTAAACAAAAATTCAACCGGGTCTTCAATCGTCAGGATGTGACCCAGCGTGGTGGCATTGCGGTGGTCAATCATTGCTGCCAGCGTTGTGCTTTTGCCTGCACCGGTTGCGCCCACCATTAGTAGGAGGCCGCGCTTTTCCATGATGAGCTCGGCCAGGATGGGCGGCACGTTCAGTGACTCCAGGGGCGGGATCTCGGTGGGGATGAAGCGGATCACAGCGGCATAGCTGCCGCGCTGCTTGAAGCCGCTGATACGGAAGTTGCCAACTCCGGACAGGGGCATCGCCATGTTCAGCTCACCCATTTCCTTCAGCTCTTCAATGCGCTCGGGTGGCAGCACCTCGGCCAGTAGGTTCAGTGGCGCATCGGGCGGAAGTATCTGGCTGTTGATTGGTAAGGCCTGGCCGTTGATCTTGATCAGCGCGGGCGAGAGTGCCGACAGATAAACGTCCGAAGCCTTTTTATCGGCCATCAAACGCAAGATTTTCTCCATCGTCCCCATGGTGCTCATGTCAGTCTCTCAATTGGTGAGTGTCGTGCTATGTCGGCCCGCGCGCAGCGCAGGGCCGCCCCAAGGAAGCGCAGCCCCCTCGGGGGGCAGCGCATTACACGAAGTGAAAAGCGTGGGGGCCATGATTCCGGCCGCCAGCGCTGGGCCGCCCCAAGCCAGGCCAGCCCCCTCGGGGGGCAGCGTATTACACGAAGTGAAAAGCGCGGGGGCCATATGCCTAGTCGCGAAGGAGGTCGTTGAGACTGGTGGTCGCACGGGTCTTTGCATCGACCTTCTTCATGATGATGGCAGCGTAAGTGTTGTACTTGCCGCCTGGTTTTGGCAGCGTGCCGGCGACCACGACAGAGCCGGAAGGCACGCGGCCAAAGCTGACGGTGTCGGTGGCGCGGTCATAAATCGGTGTGCTCTGGCCAATGAAAACGCCCATCGACAGCACGGAGTTCTCTTCGACGATTACGCCTTCGACCACTTCGGAGCGGGCGCCGATAAAGCAGTTGTCTTCGATGATGGTCGGACCGGCCTGCAGCGGCTCCAGCACGCCGCCGATGCCGACGCCGCCGGACAGGTGCACGTTGGCACCAATCTGCGCGCAGCTGCCTACCGTGGCCCAGGTGTCCACCATAGTGCCTTCGCCGACCCATGCGCCGATATTGACGTAGCTGGGCATCAGGATAGCGCCCTTGGAGATAAAGCTACCGTGGCGGGCAACGGCCGGCGGCACCACGCGCACGCCGGTTTCGCGCATTTCGGCTTCGCTGAGGTGGGAAAACTTGGTCTTGACCTTGTCAAAAAAGCCGAGTTCACCGGCCCGCATGAGCTCGTTGTCCTTCAGGCGAAAGCTCAGCAGCACGGCCTTCTTGATCCACTGGTGCACTGTCCAGACGCCAACGCTTTCACGGGTGGCCACGCGCAGCGAGCCGTTGTTGAGATGGGAGATGACCTCGTCCACGGCATTGACGATGTCTTTGGGTGCCGATTTTGGAGAGAGTTTGGCGCGGTCTTCCCAGGCGGCTTCGATGATGGCCTGCAGGCCGAATTGGGCGTTGTCTTGAGTCATGAGATTGATTTTTAGTGAGATTGAATAAACTGGACGATGCGCTGTACGGCTTCTACACACTCGGCGGTTTGTGCCACCAGCGCCATGCGGACGCGGCCCGCACCCGGATTGTGGCCGCGCGCTTCACGGGCCAGATAACTGCCCGGCAAAACCACCACATTGTAGGCAGCGAACAACTCGCGTGAAAACGCCTCGTCGTCGCCCTTGAAGCTGGCAGGAATACCGGCCCACAAATAAAAGCCGGCATCGGGCAGTGCGACGTCCATCACAGCAGACAGCAGCGGCGTGACGGCGGCAAATTTTTCGCGGTACAGGGCACGGTTTTCGACCACATGCTGCTCGTCGTTCCAGGCTGCCACACTGGCAGCCTGCACGATCGGGCTCATGGCGCTGCCGTGGTAGGTGCGATAAAGCAAAAACGGCTTGATAAGCGCCGCATCGCCGGCGACAAAGCCGCTGCGCAGGCCGGGCACATTGCTGCGCTTGGACAGGCTGGTCAGCGAGATCAGGTTTTTGAAGTCATGCCGACCCAGCTTTACCGCGGCTTCGAGCCCGCCCAGCGGCGGTTCGTCGCGGAAATAAATCTCGCTATAGCACTCGTCCGACGCGATGATAAAACCGTAACGGTCGCTCAAGTCAAACAGCAGTTTCCACTCGGCCAGCGTCATCACGGCGCCGGCCGGGTTGCCGGGCGAGCAGACAAAAATCATTTGGGTCCGGGCCCAGACCGCCTCCGGCACGCCGGTCCAGTCA
>JANYFF010000280.1 GCA_025362825.1 Polaromonas sp.
GCCTCCATGCGGCCGGGGATATCCCTGCGCCAATAGGTTTCGGTGCGGATGGTTTGCCGGGCGCTGCCATCGTGGAGCACCACAGCCCCGCTGGCCAGCGAGTCGGCACCCTTAAATGCAATGCCTTCTACAACAGCGCCCACAGCGGTGGTGCCGCCTTCGGCGCGTGTGACAGATGCATCGTAGTTGAGGTATACGCCGGGCGGCCCTGATTTGGGTGGTGTGCCCCTACCAGCGCCCAGCGACAGCGCGGTTTCAGTAAAGGCACTGGCTGGCGCGGTGAGCTGCAGGGTCTGCAAACTGTAATCCAGCTCATGGCGCAGCCCCGGTACGTCCTGTATTGCATATCCGCGTTGATCGTCGGGCAGCATGACCAGCCCGCCCGGCGGCGGCGCGAGGCGTGCCGCTGTCCAGGCATCGAGTGGCAACACCAGGCGTCCATCCCCCAGCTGTTCTGTACGCGTTGTTCCAGGAAGTGCCCATCCATTGACGTAAACGTCCAGCAGCAACGTTTGCGCGTGCGCAGTGTTTTTTGCGCTCAGGTGCTTACCCTGATCGGACGTGATCGGTGCCAAGGCAGATGGCGCAGCCGCTCTGGGTGCTTCCTCCGGTGGGTGCGAGACCGATGGATCAAGGCGAAGTATCAGCGCGTCGGCGTTGAGTTGAGCGCCCCGCGAAATCGCGGTGTTGGTGGCAGGCACCGAGCCACGGCGCAGCGGCCACAAAGCCGGCCGCAAGCGCAGGCCAGGTTGCTACCGTTCTTCAATGGATTGCAGCGAACTTGCCGTTGGCAGCAGAGGCTCGGCAGCCCCTGCTGCAAGCGGCAAGGCACCTAGCCACAATGCTGTCCACACCTCAAGCTGCGGCTTGACACCCGTTACGAGGGTGCTGACATGAGAACGTTCTGCAGCTTGCACGATAAGTCCGATCTTTTAAGTACGGACATCTGTTGGCCGAGGCCTTCGCCGTCTTTCTTCTCCACGGCATCAGCAGGCTCAGGGCGTTGACCCAGGCAACTCGACTGCTTGCAGGATTTCGCCAATATCCGATGTGGCAATCACCCGCAAGGCGGCAGCTTGGTTGCCTTTGAGGTCAAACAACCATTTGCGCGTTGCACCTGCCAATACGGTGATCCCTCCTTCGATCTCCTTGCGCCAACCCGGGCCCTCCACCGCTACGCTCGACAGGCGAACACGGCGATTGCCCAAATTTTCCAGTTGTACGCAGCCTTTGTTTGCAGAGGCAGCGCAAGGCCGCCATTGCGAATTTACAACCACCGGTTGCCTCGGCGTGACAAACAGCGGGAGGTTGTGACGAAAGCGAAGCTTCACCTCGCCCGGTTGGGTTGCGGTTTCCTGGGTGACATCCTCCAGCATCAGGCGGTATGCGTGCTCCGTATCTCTTGAGTCGGTGCCTTTTAGCATCACCCTGAATATTTGGGTGGCGCCTGGTTCAATCCGGGCTATGGTCGGCGCTACCAGCAACTCGTGTGTCTGCGCGTACTGGTCGCCACTTCCCGTTTGCTGCCATGACAGCGTTTCCGCCTGGAAGGTCATGGCCTCGGCAGAGTCGTTGAGGACTCGCAGTGATGCCACCTTCTTCTGGGGAGACAACTCAACCATGATGGGTGAGATCGTCAGGGCTACTGCCGGCAGGCTCGCCAATAACGGAAAGCCTGCAAGCAATAAAACGGCAAGGCGACGCACTGTGACACCGGTCACAGCCGCTCCCCCGTGCCTGCGCACCTTAATACTCGATCGTCAGGTTCGTCGGTGTTGCCCCGGTGGTGTAGGCGCCAGCGAAGACGTTTTGCTGTGCTGCGACTCTCCCGTACAGGTTAACGTTCTGTACCAGCCCGCTTCCTGTTCCGGAGATTTTGCCGGCGGTATTTGTCAAGGGTAACTGTGTGCCTGCACCGCGATCTACCGTCGAGCCATACACGCCAAAGACGAGGTCTTGCCCGGCCGCGCCAGCGCCAGTGACCATCATCCTGCTGGCAAGCGCAGTTGTTGAGTAGATGGAATAAGTAGTCCCGTTCGTACAAAGCACAGGAACGGTGGTTGCCTGATCAAGGTTAGTCGCGCTGCCGGGGTCATAAGTGCCAAAGGCCAGTGTGGCGGCACCTATATTGCAGGACGCCAGTACAAGTGCTGTGGCGGTAAGTGTCCCATTGCCTACAGCGGCGATAGCTGCATTACCTGCCAGCATTACAGTGATTACCACTGCCAGTTTGCTTAGTTTAGCGGTCATATGTAGCTCCTGTTTTGACCCGGAGCGGGATGCTCAAAGACAGCTCCAGTTGGTGCAGACGATCCGCAACAAAAGCGGCTGAATTACTTGGGTCAATTACAATGTATTACCCCGAAAGTTCGCATAAAGTAGGACGTGACGCCGTATTCATAGATACCCCTTTGATAGAAGGGTATTGGCGTGAGCGGTTCGTTATGCGCTGCGGATCGTCGCCGCGACAGAAGTGTCGTTGCTTAGTCGGGATCAGCTTCTTTACAGGTGATTGGATGAAGCACCAGCCTGAAGGGATCAGGCCCTGTTGTGCGTTGTGGGCAGTTCCACCACAAACGATGCGCCACCACCGGGGCGCGCTTCGCAGTGCACGGAACCGCCATGACGTAGGGCGATGGACTTGACCAGCGCCAGGCCCAGCCCCACGCCACCGTCGCGTTCGCTGGCGCCCGGGAGCCGGTAAAAGGGCTCGAATATGCGATCCCGCTGTGCGGCAGGCACACCGGGGCCGCGGTCGTTCACTTTAATGATGGCCATGGATTTACCGCCCTTGTTGATTTGAGCCAGCTCCAGACTAATGTCGCCGGTGCTGTAGCGCCGGGCATTCTCAAGCAGGTTGCGTAACAGCCGCCTCAAAAGACGTGGCGAGCCTTGCAGCGTCAGACTGTGGTCGCTGGATTCGAGCCCAGGACCAGCGTTGAGTTCAGCGCTCAGTTCTGCATTGACGCGTGCGCACTCTTCAGCTGCCAGCCCCGTAAGGTCCAGCATTTCAAACGGCTCGGCATCGGCCTGCCGTGCATCGAGCCGGCTGGCCAGCAGAATCTCATCTATCAACTGGTCCAGCTCGGTGATGCTGCGCGAAATTTCGACGCGCTGGGGCGAAGAACGATCACCGCCCATCAGTTCAAGGCTCATGCGAATTCGCGCCAATGGAGACCTCAGTTCATGTGAGGCGTTGGCCAGCAGTGACTTGTGCGAGTTCATCAGAGTTTCGATGCGCTGCGCAGCATGGTTGAAGCGTGCACCCAGGAAAGCGACTTCATCGTTGCCCTCGTCATTGACCCGTGTAGACAAATCGCCTTCGCCCCAGCGTTCCACGCCGCGCTGCAGCGACTCCAGGCGAACCGTCAGGCGACGGATGACGGGGTAGGCGCCTACCGCGACGGCAAGGCTAACCACCACCAGCATCCAGCCGAAATCAAAGGGAAGACGCCCCCATGGCGGCGGCTGCAGTAGCTTGGGTCGCGGCAGCAGCAGATTCAGGGTTTGTCCGTCTTTGGTGACGACATCGAACTCCAGGCCGTCGCCCAGTTTGCGGCCCGGCTTGGTGGTGGCAGTGCCAATCACTTCGCCGGCCTTGTTGTGAACCAGCACCTCGCGTATCGGCAACTGCGGTGGCTCGCGGGTGAAGCGCCAGGCGGCGGCCACCAAGAAGGTCAGAACAACCACGGTGGCCACGACGGCCAGCCACATACGAACGTACAGATGCGAGGTAAACCTGACCCACATAAGAGGGCTCAGTCCTGCAGCTTGGCAAATACGTAGCCGACACCGCGTACGGTGAGGATGCGTTTGGGGTCCTTGGCGTCGAGCTCGATGGCGCTGCGGATGCGGCCCATGTGCACGTCGATGGACCGGTCGAAGGCTTCCAGTTCGCGGCCGCGCACGGCCTCCATGATCTGGTCCCGGCTGAGCACGCGGCCGGAGCGTTCGGCCAGCGCCACCAGCAGGTCAAACTGGTACGAGGTGAGTTCGCAGAGGTTGCCAGATACGGTCACGGCACGTGCGTCGCGATCGATTTCAAGCGAGCCAAAGCGCATGACCTTCTGGCCGCTGCCGGCGCCCGTGGCGTTGTTGGCCTCGCCGCCGCGGCGCAGCACGGCACGGATACGGGCCAGCAGCTCGCGCGGCTCAAAGGGTTTGGGAAGGTAGTCGTCAGCACCGATTTCAAGGCCTACTATGCGGTCCATCGGGTCGCCTTTGGCGGTCAGCATCAGCACGGCGGTGCCCGATGCCTCGCCACCCTGACTCTTGATGCGGCGGCAGACTTCCAGGCCGTCCATGTCGGGCAGCATGAGGTCGAGAATGACGAGGTCGGGCGGACTGGTCTGCAGCGCTGCAATGCCGCTGGCGCCGTCGGCTGCGTGGGTGAAACCATAGCCGGACTGGCGCAGGTATTCGCCCACCATATTGGCAAGACGAGTGTCGTCTTCAATCATTAAAAGTTGCTGTTGTGCCATGAAGATGTCTTTCGGTTGGGGGCTGGCCCCGGTGCATCGCAGTGAAAATACATGGTGCGCGAAGCGCAACAATTGCGCTTGAAGCCACCGTAAAGTTAAGGTAAACCGTGCCCCCGGCCCCGTGCTTACGTCAGCTGGCAGCTAGCCGGCGTCGCACAGTAAATGCTATGTAAATAATAGCAACAAGCGCAAGAAATCATTGGGCTACAGGCATTTTTGCCCGTGCAGCAAGCCATACCAGCAGCAGCACCGGCAAACCCAGCAGCGCTGTAGCGGTGAAAAAGTGGCTGTAGCCAAAAGTGTCCACATATTTGCCCGAGTAGCCAGCCAGAAACTTTGGCAGTAACAGCATCATGGAACTGAAGAGCGCGTACTGCGTCGCCGAATAGTTGACATTGGTGAGGCTGGACAGGTAGGCGATGAAGGCCGCCGATGCGATACCGCTGGACAGGTTGTCGGCTGAAATCACAAAAATCAGCGCATTGACATCGTGACCGCGCGACCCCAGCCAGGCAAACAGCAGGTTGCTGGCAGCACTTAGCGCGGCGCCCAGCATCAGCACCTTCATCACGCCAAAACGCATAGCCAGTGCGCCGCCGACAAAGGCGCCGGCCAGCGTCATCACCACGCCGTAGATTTTGGTGACGGCTGCGACCTCGTCCTTGGTGTAGCCCATGTCGACATAAAACGGGTTGGCCATGATGCCCATGACAACGTCGCTGATGCGATAGATCGCTATCAGCGCCAGAATCAGCGCCGCCTGCTTGCCGTAGCGCCGCAGGAAGTCGGCAAACGGTTCAACCAGCGCGCTTTTTAGCCACTCGGCGGCGTTGCGCGATGGCGCGAAGGCACGCGCCACCGGCTCGGGCGACAGCAACACCGTCGTCACACCCAGCAGCATGGACGCCGCCATCGCCAGATAAGCGGTTTGCCATGCGCCTTGCTGGTAACCAGTGATGCCTGCCACTTCGGCACGTGCAGCAATCCATAGGGCGCCGGCGCCGGCCCAGATCATGGCAATGCGGTAGCCGGTCTGGTAGGCCGCTGCCAGCGCAGCCTGCCGTGGGGTGTCGGCTGATTCAATGCGGTAAGCGTCCAGGGCGATATCCTGCGTAGCTGAACCAAAGGCCACGGCCAGCGCGCACCAGATCACTGGTGTCAAGGCTACGCGCGGATCGGTCACAGCCATTCCGACCAGCGCCGTGATGATGATGACCTGGGCCAGCAGCAACCAGCTGCGGCGCCGTCCTAACCAGCGCGTGAGCAACGGGATCGGCAGGCGATCGACCAACGGTGCCCAGACCCATTTGAACCCGTAGGCCAGGCCAACCCAGCTCAGATAGCCGATGGTGGTGCGGTCTATGCCGGCTTCACGCAGCCAGAAGCTCAGCGTGCCGAATACCAGCAGCAGTGGCAGACCGGCAGAAAACCCCAGCAGCAACATGCGCAAGGTCGCGGCTTCGGCATACACCTTCCAGATGTCGCGCCACGGGCGTTGGGGGGCAGCAGCGTCGGCGTTCAGTCCGGGCGGCGGTGGAGAGAGGGATTTTTCTGACATTGGGAGTTTGGTTTTGTGACTATTATTCACACATGTGCTTTCTATGTGAGGCGAAACATTCAGCCTGGGTTCGCCGCCGGGCATTTTTGGGGCTTGCTGGCGCCGTAGCGGTGTCTACAGCTGCACCTGCGATAGCGCAGGTGCAGGTAGGCCCCCCCTCCAACCTGCGCAAGCTCGTACCCGCCGAACAGCTTGAGTTGGCTGCTGCGCAGGAATACGCCAAACTGCTGGCCGATGCCAGAGCCAAGGGCGCTTTGGCCTCTGCGGGTAACCCGCAACTCCAGCGCATTCGCGGTGTTGCCGGCCGTTTGGTGCCGCAGACCGCGCAATGGAACGACCGCGCGCGGCAATGGCAGTGGGAAGTCAATTTGCTGGGCAGCAAGCAGCTCAACGCTTTTTGCATGCCGGGCGGCAAGATCGCCTTTTACACCGGGATCATCGACCAGCTCAAACTGACTGACGACGAGATTGCCATGATCATGGGCCATGAAATGGCGCATGCGCTGCGCGAACACGCCCGCGCCCGCATCGCTAAAAGCCAGGGTACAGGGACCCTCCTGTCGCTCGGCTCAAAGTTGTTGGGGCTTGGTCAACTGGGCGACATGGCTGCCAACATGGGCACACAGCTGCTGACGCTCAAATTCAGCCGTGAAGACGAAACCGATGCCGACCTGGTAGGCCTGGAGCTGGCAGCACGCGCCGGTTTTAATCCCCAGGCCTCCGTCAGCCTGTGGGAAAAAATGGCTCAGGCTGGCGGTGGTGCAGGCGGGCCTGGCTTTTTGTCCACCCATCCTTCCGGACCGGAGCGCATTCAGCATTTGCAGGCCAATGTGCCCAAGGTGCAGGGTCTTTACCTGCGCGCTCGCGGGTAAGCGCCTTGCTCACAGCAGGTCCAACTGGAGCAGTTTGATGGTTCCTGTGTTCACACGCGCATGGTGGCGCGCTTTCTGGCCTGCGCGCGCAGACATCAATGCACGCGAACGCCTGCGACTGGTAGCCGGCGCGCTGGTGGGCATCGCCGTGACGGGATTTATTGGCCATCTGGCCGGCGGCGAAAGCGGCCGGGCTCTGGTCTGGCTGGTGGCACCGATGGGTGCCAGTGCGGTACTTGTGTTTGCCGTTCCCGCGAGTCCGATGGCCCAGCCCTGGCCGGTGATTGGCGGCAACACCCTGTCTGCATTGCTGGGCATTGCCGCGGTGCATGGTCTGCACGGCATGCTCCCGCCAGAGTGGGTTGCCGCGCTGGCAGTTGCGGGCGCCATTGCGCTGATGGTCACCCTGCGCTGCCTGCATCCACCGGGCGGTGCCAGCGCGCTGATGGTGGTGCTGGGCGGTATTGCCGACCCCAGCTTCGCTTTTTTCCCGGTGATGCTGAATTCGGTTTTTCTGGTGATCGCAGGCATTGCCTACAACAACGCCACCGGCCGCGCCTACCCGCACATGCAACTGCTACCGGCAGGTAAAAAGGCAATCGGTGAAACGCGCGAACTCGATGCCGACCTGGATGCCGTGCTGCACCACTACAACCAGGTGCTCGATATCAGCCGCGATGACCTCAAAACCCTGCTGGCTGAAATACAGCTGCGCGCCTACGACCGCAAGCTGAAAGAGGTCACCTGCGCAGACATCATGTCACGTGACCTGGTCACGGTGGAGTTCGGCACGCCGCTGCAGGAAGCCTGGGCGCTGCTACGCGCGCGCGGCATCAAGGCGCTGCCGGTGGTAGACCGCAGCTTTCGCATCGCCGGTATTCTGACGGTGGCGGACTTCATGCGGGCCGCCGAACTCGACGTGCATGACGGGTTTGACGAGAAGCTGCGCAAACTTATCCGCAGTACGCGCAGCAGCACCTCAAACAAGCCGGAAGTGGTCGGCCAGATCATGACCCGCAACGTCCGCGTGGCCGGCATGCATCGGCACCTGGTGGACCTGGTACCGCTTTTTGGCAGCACCGGCCACCACCATATTCCCATCATTGGCCAAGGCGAACGCCTGGTCGGCATGATCACGCAATCCGATGTGGTGGCGGTACTGGGGCGTGTCGCCGATCCAGCCGCCTGAAATTTCTTCAAGCCAGACGGCATCGCGTCTTGCCGCATACAAGGCGCCTGCGCAGCGCGTTCTACGCCCCCATCCTCGCCTGCAGCTAACTTTCAGCGTCCTGAAGGCTCCGACCAACCATCAGAGGCTGGCACACACCTTGCATCTAGTCTTGTACACAAGTATGGATGCTTTAAATTGGTGCAAACCTTCATGAGTGCTGAAACACCTGCGAATCCGCCGGTTGGCGCTGGGCAACAGGGCGGTGACCTGACGCACGTCTGGGCACCACAAGCCTGGATCAGCAGATTCGATACCGACGTTGCATCTTCAGCAACTGCTCCGGCAACCCAAGGTGCGCATGGCAGCCTGACGGGTCTGGTCTTTGCAGCCAAGGACAACATTGATGCGAAGGGTTTGACAACCACTGCAGCCTGCCCGGCGTTTGCGTACACGCCCGCCGACAACGCCGCCGTCGTACAAAAGCTGCTCGATGCTGGTGCACAGCTGGCAGGCAAAACAAATCTCGACCAGTTCGCCTGCGGGTTGAACGGTACGCGCTCGCCCTACGGCGCTGTTCCCAACGCAATCAACCCAGCCTATGTGTCAGGTGGTTCAAGTTCAGGTTCGGCCTATGTTGTAGCGACAGGGCAGGTCGATTTCGCACTGGGCACGGACACCGCCGGCTCGGGCCGTGTGCCGGCCGGGCTCAACAACATCGTCGGCCTAAAGCCATCGAAGGGTCTGATCAGTGCGCGCGGTGTGTTGCCAGCGGCGCAAAGTGTCGACTGCGTTTCCATCTTCGCGCGAACCGTCGGCATGGCGGTGCAGGTGCTTGATGCGGCCATGGGCTACGACCCGCTCGATCCGTTCTCGCGCAGGCTGATGCTCCAGGCCGAACCCTTTCGGGCGGCCTTCAGATTCGGGGTGTCGTCAACGCCCGAGTTCTATGGTGACCAGGCCGCCGCCGCTGCATTTGAGGATGCTGCTCTCAAGCTGCAGGCCATGGGCGGCACGCCGGTGACGATTGACTTCACACCGCTGGCGCAAGCCGCAGCGCTGCTGTACGAGAGCGCACTGGTAGCCGAGCGCTACGCCGCTATCCGCAGCTTTTTTGACGCGCATGAGGCCGAGGTGATGGAGCCGGTGCGCGGCATCATCGCTGCGGGTCGGCAGTACAGCGCCGCCGACCTGTACGCTGTGCAAACCCGCATCAGGCTGCTCGGGCAGCAAGCCGACGGAATGTGGGCCGATATCGACTTTCTGCTGGTGCCCACCGCGCCTACGCACTACACCATTGCGCAGATGCGGCGTGATCCGGTGGCGCTTAACCGCAACCTCGGTGCGTACACTAATTTCGTCAATCTGCTCGATTACGCCGCGCTGTCTGT
The DNA here is from genome assembly GCA_025362825.1 of Polaromonas sp. Lineage (GTDB taxonomy): Bacteria > Pseudomonadota > Gammaproteobacteria > Burkholderiales > Burkholderiaceae_C > Polaromonas. Next base: position 9,471 of record JANYFF010000280.1, read on the forward strand.
GCCGAGCAGCATGCGGACGGACGGCCTGCCGTTTGGCATCACGCTGATCGGCCCCTGCGGCAGTGACTGGCAACTGGCCGATCTTGGCCAGCGCTACCACCACGCCACGGGCTTGACGCAAGGCGCTACCGGCATGCCGTTGCCTGACATGGTGGCGATCAAAGGCCTCAAGTTTTCCCCTACGGTGCAGGTGGCTGTAGTTGGCGCTCATTTATCGGGCATGCCCCTGAACTGGCAACTCACCGACCGCGGCGCAACGCTGGGCGTGGCTACGCACACAGCGCCGCATTACCGCCTGTATGCCTTGCCCGGGACCACGCCACCGAAACCCGGACTGCTGCGCGTGGCTGACGGCACGGGCGAGCGCATTGCGATTGAAATCTGGACCATGCCGGTTGCCGAATACGGCTCGTTTGTCGCTTTGATTCCCCATCCGCTGGGTATTGGCACGCTGGCTCTTGACGATGGCGGAAGTGTGCAGGGTTTTGTATGTGAGGCACAGGCCTTGCAAGGTGCCACAGATATCAGCCACCTGGGAGGCTGGCGCGCCTACATCGCTTCACTGAAACCGGCATTCGCATAGGCCTGCGGCATCTCATTTGATTCAACGATCTCACCTATCACGTTCAAACCTCAAGAAGTTACCGCCATGAACCAGCCCAGCGTCCCTTCACCGTCAGCACCCACCCGCCGAAAAATCCT
>JANYFF010000386.1 GCA_025362825.1 Polaromonas sp.
ACTCCAAGCAACCTGTGCGGAATGCATTGCTTCGCAATCCTTGTTAATGTCGATGTCCGCTTGTTCATTTTAGTGCCTCTTGTAGCTGTAAAGTCGCCGTTCGCTCAATCCACTCGCCAGCGGCATCCTGCACGATTTCACGCAAGGTGATGCCGGTCTCCGTCACCTTGGTAATGCGGCCATAGTTTTGGCCCAGATAGTTGCCCACATGAACCTGATAGAGCAGGTTGTCCACGCGCACAAGCGCGACTGGTCGACCCGCTTTTATCAAGCTACCCACCATCGCGGTCGCGTCAAGCGGGGAAGCCTCCAAAGGCTCCTTGCGCCGCGCAAGCTCTGGCGCGATCAGGGCCGCATTGGCAGTCGCCTGACTGGAGTCGCGCTTGAGCGCCTGGGCCAGCTTCTGGCTGCTGAACGGCTCAACCGAGCCTTCTTGGGTATAAGGCTGGGGCGAAAATTTTGTAGGTTCGGGCAGGCGCTCAACTTTTGGTTTGCTTAGATTGCGCTGCTCTGTCATCCATTGCTGCAATTGGTCCTGGTCGGAGGAGCCGCAACCGGCCAGACCCAGCGCCACAGTCACAAGCGACGCTGCAAAGACGTGCTGCAAGGAGATCATTTTTTATCTCCTTTGGCGGGCGGCGCAGATTTACGCTGAAGCTCCACTTCCGATTTATCCAGATAGCGGAATGTCTTGGCGGTCGTGTCCATGGTCAGCATGCCATCCTTGAACGGCACAAGCGTCAGGTTGTTGAGTGTCACGATTCGTGAAAGGTTGGCGATATCCGCCGCAAACGCGCCAATGTCGTGATAACGACCGGTTACCCGAACGGCAATAGGCAATTCAGCGTAATACTCCTTGACGCTGATTTGCCCTGGTCTAAACAACTCGAACTGCAGACTCCGCCCCAGGCCAGCCTGGTTGATGTCGGATAGCAAGGCGTCCATTTCCGCTTTGCTTGGCAATTGCTTTTCAAGCTGGGTGACGTACTGCTGAACCTGTTCGCGCTGCTTTTTCAGGGCATCAAGATTTGCTGCCTGTGCGAGCTTTTTAGTGAAATCGTCTTTCAACACGGTTTCTTTTGCGCGCTCCGCAGTCAGTTCCTCGTCAGAAGAACTCAACCACGCAAACCACAACCCGCCGACGACGAGCGCAGTCACGGCAAGACACAGCAGGTAACGCGGTAAGGCCGGCCAGGAAGGCGGGTCATTGGGGTCAAGACCAACAAACTGCGCCTTCAGGCTGTCTTGAATACTTGCAAAATCAATATCGAGTTTGGGAATTTTTGCCATAGTCAACTTTGATTCAGGACTTTGCTGCAGCAGAAGCTGGTTGCACCGGCCTTGGAGCAATCGCTGAAGCCGCGGCAACTGGCGCGACTGCCGCTGTCGATTTCGGAGCAACTGCTGCCGAAGCAACGACTTTTGGCTGGTCACTCGCACGTTTCAGCCCAACACGCATCGAAAAGTTCGACACCCGACGCTGGTCCCGCGCAGACACTGCAACTGTCGCAGCCGTGATTTCAATCAGTTCCGGGCGCGTCAGCCACGGGCTATTGTTCCCCAGATTTCTGAGCAATTCCGAAACACGTTCATTGGACTGTGCAACCCCCGTCAGCATCACCGTCTGGTTATCCTGACGCATGCTGTTGATATACACGCCGTCCGGCAACTGCTTGACCAGCTCATCCAGCAGATAGACCGGCAAATTGCGATTGCCCTGCAAGTCTTCAACAGCATTTTGGCGTGCACGCAGCGCTGCAATTTCCTGCTGCAGGGTGGCAATGTCCTTTATCTGCCCTTCGAGTTTGGAAATCTCGGTTCTGAGAACAGTGTTCTTGTCTTTTTGCGAGGATATCTGGGTCTGATACCAGGAATACACCCCGCCGCAAATCAGGCCACCTGCCAGCGCGGCAATCCCGAGGGTTATAAAAAAGTACTCGCGCTTGCGTTTGCGCGCGGCTTCACGATGGGGGAGCAGGTTGACCAAAATCACCGCAAGAACCTCCGTAACGCCAGACCGCAAGAAGTCAGGTAAGACGCAGCTTCACGCCGCATTTTCTTTTCCCTGACATTGCTTCCGATGATCATGCCCTCAAAGGGGTCGGCCCGCATGCAGGCAAACGACGTTTGCTGCGTGACCGATTCGGTGAGCCCCGGTAAAGCCGAAGAGCCGCCCGCCAGCATCACGTAATCAACCTTGTTATGCGGCGTACTGGTAAAGAAGAACTGCAGCGCACGACCAATTTCCTGAGCCATGCTTTCCACAAAAGGCTTCAGGACGCCAGATTCATAGTCGTCCGGAAGATCACCGCTGCGTTTTTTGGTCTCGGCCTCTTCGGGGGAAAAACCATACTGGCGAACGATCAACTGGGTGAGTTGCGCGCCGCCAAAGGCCTGGTCGCGCTCGTACAGCACTTCGTCATTTCGCATGACCTGCATACTGGTCGTCAGTGCGCCAACCTCGAAAAGGGCGACCATGGTGTCCACGCCCTTGTTCGGGAGGTTTTCTATCAGGCGCGCCGTCGCCAGGCGCGATGCATATGATTCAACGTCGACAACAACCGGTTTCAGGCCGGCAGCTTCAGCCAGACCCTGGCGGTCCTGAACTTTCTCCTTGCGGGAAGCAGCAATCAAAACTTCAACGTCTCCACTGGAGGTCGCACTGGGCCCGACCACACAAAAATCCAGGCTGACTTCGTCTAGCGAAAAAGGAATGTATTGGTTGGCCTCGGATTCGACCTGGATTTCGAGTTCGGATTCGCTCAGGCCACCCGGTAGAATGATTTTCTTGGTGATGACGGCAGAAGCAGGCAAGGCCATGGCGACCTGGCGAGTCCGCGTACCGCTCTTTTTGACTAGACGGCGCACGGCCTCGGCCACTTCATCGAACTTTTCAACATTGCCATCTGTAATCCAGCCGCGTTCAAGTGGCTCGATGGCACAGCGATCGAGCACGAGATTACCTGCATTGTCACGACTCAGCTCCACCAGCTTGACGCTGGACGAACTGATGTCCAGACCCAGCAATGGCGGGTCCTGGCGGTTGAATAAAGACCCCAAAGAGATCAAGACGGTCTCCAAATGGCGGCTAATGAGTAGCCTTGCATACTTAAGAAATCACTTGAATACTATCAGTAAGCTCTTTGTACAGTAAGGATTTTTTCCATTTCGCGTACTATTACCGTTGCCAAAAGCAGACGTTTATAACGGAGCTGGAAAATTCGCGCAACGCAGCTTGCAACTTCAAAAGATAAAAGTATCGTCGTCTGTTTGCCAGACCGCGATTTCCTCCTCCCGGATTTTTATAATAGACGCGCGACTTTACGATTGTCCACATGCCGCCAAAGCCCCCTTCTCCAGAACCATCCGATAACGCCGTCAACCCCACCCGCCCGAATCGTCCGGTCTGGCAGGGCTTTCTCCTCAAGTTGGCGCTGTGGGGTGTCGGGCTGGCCGCCGCCGGCGCGCTGAGCGTGCTGATGGTGCTCGCTGTAGCGCTGGCCGTGGCTTACCCCAATTTGCCAGATATATCTGATCTTTCGGATTACCGGCCAAAACTTCCGATGCGCGTTTATTCGTCCGATGGCGTAGTGATCGGTGAGTTTGGCGAGGAGCGCCGCAGCCTGACCCCCATCAAGGACATTCCTAAAGTCATGAAGGACGCGGTGCTGGCCATCGAGGATGCACGTTTCTTCTCGCACGGCGGAGTAGATTACCTGGGCGTCATTCGCGCCGGGCTGGCCAACGTCGGCCGGGCCAAGAGCCAGGGCGCATCAACCATAACCATGCAGGTAGCCCGCAACGTTTACCTTTCGGCTGAGAAAAGCTACACCCGGAAAATCTACGAAATCCTGCTGACCTTCAAGCTGGAACACATGCTCAGCAAGGACCAGATTCTCGAGATCTACATGAACCAGATCTTCCTGGGCAACCGCGCCTACGGTTTTGCTGCAGCTTCCGAAACCTACTTTGGCAAACCCCTGAAAGATATAAGCATCGCCGAGGCCGCCATGCTGGCAGGCCTGCCCAAGGCCCCCTCCGCCTATAACCCCATCATCAATCCGAAACGGGCCAGGGCTCGCCAGCTTTACATCATTGAACGGATGGAAGATAACGGCTTTATCACCAGCGCCCAAGCCAAGGCTGCCAAGGCAGAAGAGCTGGTCGTCAAAACCGGCCCCGACGCGGGCCGGGTTCATGCCGAATACATCGCAGAGACCGTTCGGCAGCTGGTCTTCAACCAGTATGGTGACCAGACCTACACCCGCGGCTTGAACGTCTACACCACCTTGCGTGCTGGCGACCAGGCCATGGCGTACAAGGCGCTACGCAAAGGCATCATGGATTACGAGCGGCGCCAGATCTACCGCGGCCCAGAGAAATTTGTCGATGTGCCGGCCGACGCAACCGAGGCAGAAGAGGCTATTGATGACGCCTTGGCCGACAGCCCCGACAACGGCGACGTCATGTCCGCTGTGGTGCTGGAAGCCAATCCCAAGCGGATTCTGGCCATGCGGCCAAACAGCGAGAGCGTCGAAATAACCGGCGAAGGCCTCAAACCGGCGCAGTCAGGTCTGGCCGACAAGGCTGCACCGAACATCAAGATTCGCCGGGGCGCCTTGATCCGGGTGGCCAAAACACCTAAAGGCACTTGGGAAATCACCCAATTGCCTGAGGTCGAGGGGGCCTTTGTCGCGCTTGATCCGCGCGACGGCGCCATCCGTGCGCTGGTTGGCGGTTTCGATTTTGAAAAGAACAAGTTCAACCACGTGACACAGGCTTGGCGGCAGCCTGGCTCCAGCTTCAAGCCATTCATCTATTCAGCCGCACTCGAAAAGGGTTTCACACCTGCAACGGTGGTGAACGACGCACCGCTCTTTTTTGATGCGGGCGTTACCGGCGGCCAGCCGTGGGAACCCAAAAACTACGACGGCAAGTTCGAGGGGCCGATGAATTTGCGGACCGCCCTGAAAAAATCAAAGAACATGATTTCGATCCGGATACTCCAGGCCATAGGCGCACCCTACGCCCAGGACTGGATTACCAATTTCGGTTTTGAAGCCGAAAAACACCCGGCCTACCTGACGATGGCTTTGGGGGCTGGTTCTGTCACACCGATGCAGATGGTCACGGCCTACTCTGTGTTTGCCAACGGCGGCTACCACGTCAATCCCTATTTGATTACCAAAATCACCGACCAGCGCGGCAAGGTCCTGCTGGAGGTCAAACCACCTGTGCTGGCGGAAGCCGCACGGGGCATTGACGCGCGCAATGCCTTCATCATGGACAGTTTGCTCCAGGAAGTTGCCCGCTCGGGCACGGCGGCGCGGGCGCAGGCTGTCCTGAAGCGGCCGGATATCTACGGCAAGACCGGTACGACCAACGACTCCATCGACACCTGGTTTGTCGGTTTCCAGCCGACGATGGCTGCGGCCGTATGGATGGGCTATGACACACCTAAAAACCTTGGCGACCGCGAAACCGGCGGTGGCTTGAGCCTGCCGATCTGGATTGATTTCATGACTTATGCGCTAAAGGGTGTACCGGTCAGCGAATACCAGGCGCCTGCAGGTGTCGTGAATATCGGCGGAGAGTGGTATTACGACGAATATGCCAGGGGTTCAGGTGTCAGCAGCGTGGGAATGAAGGAACCAGCGGCCCCAGGGGAGGCTGCGGCAGCAGGCGCACCCGGCTCGACCAATCCGCCGATCTCCGTGTTGCCGCCGGCAGACGAAAAAAAAC
>JANYFF010000321.1 GCA_025362825.1 Polaromonas sp.
TGGACAGGGGCAGGGCGCCGGTAAAAATCACCCAGATGAGCAGGCAAAGTGACGCAGGAACCACCAGCGAGCGCCGGAGATTGTCAACCATCTTCCACAGGCCCAGGCTGTTGATGCCGTAGGTGCTTGCGCGGAACATCAGCGGCAGCAACTGCCAGTCGCCTCGTGTCCAGCGGTGCTGCCGGGATGCGTCCACACCAGCATGGTGGGGATGGTCTTCAATCAGCACCACATCACTGACGTAGGCGCAGCGGGCGATGGTGCCTTCCAGCAAATCGTGGCTGAGCACGGTTTCCGCGTCAAAGCGCTGGTCAAGAACGGCGTATGTCGCCTGCACGTTGAGCAGGCCCTTGCCGGTGAAGGTGCCCGTGCCGAAAAGGTCCTGGTACAGGTCGGATGTGCCATTGCTGTAGGGGTCAATGCCGCACTGGCCGGCAAACATGGCGTGAAAGGGTGATCGTTCTTCGTCAGCGGGTAGTGGCGTTACCACGCGTGGCTGCAATATCCCATAGCCGCTGGTCACACGCCGCCCGCCGAAATCGTTGGCAAGCGCCACATGAGGTGTGTTAAGCGGGTGGGCTGCGATCGATACCAGGTCACGTAGCGCCGAGGGCGGCAAGCCGGTGTCGCTGTCTAGCGTGAGCACATAGCGAATGCCTGCAGCTAGGCGCATGCCTTCGGCAAAATAAAAATCGCCCGCCAGCCCCTGGGCTGCGGCGACCTTGCCGTCGTCAGCGCCTGCAAGCAGGTGAATCAGCGCTTCAAGCTTGCCGCGCTTGCGCTCCCAGCCTGTCCAGCGGCGTTCTGTGCTGCACCATCTGCGTGACCGGTGTACCAGTACAAAACGCGGTGCGGTTCCGTGTCCAGCGGCATCGACCGGGTAGGCCTCGTTCAGCGCATTGATCTGCGCAATGGCTTCTTTCAGCAGTGCGCTGTCCGCGGGCATGGACGCCTGATCAGCGTCGGCCCAGTCGCTGAGTAACGCAAACTGGGCGTTGTCTTCAAGGCTTGCAAGCCAGTGAAGACGCAGCCTTTCGGAGAGTTCACGGATTGATGACGCCGACGTCAGCATGCAGGGGATCACGACCAGGACGCGATGCTCTGCGGGAATCCCTGTTGAAAAATCCAGCCTCGGCATGGACTTGATGCGGGTGGACTCGGCAATCACCCGGTGGATAAGCGCCGACACCGCTTCTGACGCCGGCCAAGCCAGCAGCAGCAGCGCCACCCAGCGCGTCCACGGCATGTCAGGGGTGTTGTGAAGGTTGTGCGCCGTGAATGCCAGCACCGACAGGGTGCCTGCCAGCAGGATGCCGAGGTACAGCGCAAGCCGCCACGAAGCGCTGGTGATGCGCTGGCCGAACCAGCGCCGCTGGCGCGGTTTGACTGCATCGTCCCGCGTGAGCATCTCGACCAGTGCTTCGCTGCCCGGGCCGATCAGGTGGTAAGCCGCGGTGTCCTGTGCGTTGCCGGAGGGTATGGCGGCGGCCTGCCTGGCGATTTTTACCACGGCCCTGGCAACTGCCAGTTCGGATTTTTCAGTATCGCGTGCAATCTTTTCCATCGCCTGCGTGATCTGCTGGCGCGTACCTTCGCTTTCCCTGGAAAAGCCGGGGAGTTCCGTCAGCACGCGCAGGGACCGGCTGACAGGCTCGATCAGCTCGATCCATTCGACTTGGCCTATCAGGCGCAGGCTGCTGATGATGTTGCTGATGGTCAGATTGCTGGACACCTGTGCGGTCTGGCTTTCCTCAATCAGCGCCAGGCCGTTGGGGCAGTGTTTCGACGTCCAGCGCACCAGCTGCGCGGCAGCTTGCGTGGGCTGGTCAGGCATTCGCTGCCACAACTGTGTCAGAAAGCCGCGTTCAAGTCCGCGCCTGCGCATGCCTTCCAGCAGGCTGTCGAGCTCGTTGTCACCGAGCGAATCCCGGTTGTCCCAGACGGCATGGGCCGCCTCGCGCGCGGCCTTGCTTTCGGCAATCTGGTCAGCTACCCGGCGCAGGTTTTCCAGCAGCACCACACGCAAGGTGGTCGGCAGGGCCCAGAGCTCTCCCAGGTTCAGCTCGTTGACATCCTGGTAGGCGTTCAGAAAGGCGGTGAAAAGCAGCGGGTCGAGCACGCTGTCGGTGTGGGCTACGTAAGCCCATGCAATGCCATACACACGCGGTAAGCCTTCAAGCGGCTTGCCTGCAAGCTTGGGCAGGTCGGCATAGTAAAGCCGCGGGACGCCTTCGTGGATCTGCTGAAGCTGTGCTTCAACGAGGTGAAAATTGTCCAGCAACCACTCGGCAGCCGGGGTGACATATTGGCCGGCGTGGGAAATGGTGGCGATGTAATCGTAGGCCTGCCTCAGGGCAACAATGTTTTCCTGGACGCGCGGAAAAAATGACGTGGTATCGCGCCAGCCGGTGGACTTGCGGACCGTCTGGGCATGTGCAAGGCTGCGGCCATGTTCCTCGAAGCGTTGCGCACCAAACAGTTCTGACCGGATCAGCGGTTCTGATTCACCCGGTCGGGCAACAAGGATTTTCCGGGCGTAGGGACTTAGGGCATCAAGCCGGTTGATGACATCTGCTTTCACACCTTCAGACGACGCCAGCCAGGCACAGGATCGCGACCCCGGCAATGGCAAAAGTCACCATGCGCGGAAAAACCATGGAGTGCGCTGATTCAAGGAAGGCCTGAAGGCCAAAAAAGCGGCTGCGCGTATTGGCGCAGTTATTCATGTGTGATTCGAGCGCTGCGGTGTCGGTTGAGACAAAGTCAGGAGATTTTCGGCTGCGCATCGGAGAGAAACTGGCAATATTGTTCAACGTCGTCATGATGTCGGCTCCCTGGGGACTGGATGGCTTGAAGGATGGAACGTTGCGCGGCAACCATGCACGCGCTTAACCCTTAAACCATCCTACGGACAAACCCTAGGAGGACGTATAAGACGACGCCGGACTTGATATAGGACGCAGCCTACATGCCGGAAACTAACCATGGGCAATCACCCCGTATTGCGCAACCCCGCCGCAATCCCGTTGATGGAGATATGAATGCCTCGCTGCACCCGCTCGTCGGCTTGGCCTTCGCGGTAGCGGCGTACCAGCTCGACCTGCAGGTGGTGCAGCGGGTCGATGTAGGGAAAGCGGTGGCGGATGGAGCGCTGCAGGGCGGCATTGCCGGCCAGCAACTGCTTTTCGTCAGTGATCATGGCCAGGGCGGCAATAGTGCGGTGCCACTCGGCCTCAATGGCGCCAAAAATCTTTTTGCGCAGCTTTGTGTCTCTGACGAGTTCTGCATAGCGTGAGGCCAGTGCCAGGTCGCTTTTGGCCAGCACCATGTCCATATTGCTCAGCAGCGTTTTGAAGAACGGCCATTGCTTGTACATTTTTTGCAGCAGGGCGAGTGATTCCTTGCGGCTGGCAGGTGTCTTGCCCTCGCTGAGCATCTTTTCGATGGCCGAACCGAAGCCGTACCAGCCGGGCAAGGTCAGGCGGCACTGCCCCCAGCTGAAGCCCCAGGGGATGGCGCGCAGGTCTTCGATTTTCTGGGTGGCCTTGCGGGACGCCGGACGCGAGCCGATATTGAGTTCTGCAATTTCGCGGATGGGTGTGGCGCTAAAGAAATATTCAGTGAAACCGGGGGTCTCATAGACCAGCGCGCGGTAGGCTGCCATGCTGGCTTGCGAGAGTTCTGCTGCCGCCTGCAAAAACGCATTGCTGGCCGATTTGGTGGGCTGTAGCAAGGTTGCTTCCAGTGTGGCCGCGACCAGGGTTTCAAGATTGCGACGGCCGATTTCAGGGTTGGCATATTTAGAGCCAATCACTTCGCCTTGCTCGGTCAGGCGGATTTGTCCGCGCACGGTGCCGGGTGGTTGCGCCAGAATGGCCTGATAGCTCGGGCCACCGCCGCGGCCAACCGTGCCGCCGCGGCCATGAAACATTCTGAGTTGAATATTGTGTGAATTGGCGAGCTCGTCAAACAGCTCGACCAGCGCAATCTCGGCCCGGTACAGTTCCCAGTTGCTGGTGAAAATACCGCCGTCCTTGTTGCTGTCCGAATAGCCCAGCATGATGTCTTGCTCGGCTCCACTTCGCTGCACGAGCTGCGCAATGCCGGGCAGTGCGTAGTAGTCGCGCATGATGGGTGCGGCGTTGCGCAGGTCTTCAATGGTTTCAAACAGCGGCACCACGATCAGGTCGTTGGTGGCGTGGTCTTCAAGAATGCCGTGCATCAGGCCGACTTCTTTTTGCAGCAGAAGCACTTCAAGCAGGTCGCTGACGGTTTCGGTGTGGCTGATGATGTAGTGGCGTATGGCCTCCCTGCCAAAGCGGGCCCGCACCGTGAGGGCAGCTTCAAAAATCGCCAGTTCGCCTTGCGTGTGCGCTGAATACAGCGTACCCATCACACGGAGCGGCCGCGCGTCATTGAGCAGTTGCATCAGCAGGCTGCGCTTGGCGGTTTCGTCAAGGGACGAGTAGGCTGGCTCAATTCGTGCGACGGCCAGCAACTCGGCCACTACTTCTTCATGCTTGTCAGAACTTTGGCGCAAGTCAACCGTTGCAAGGTGAAAGCCAAACACATCGACCGCGCGGATCAGCGGATGCAAGCGCTGCGCTATCAGGGCTTCGCCGTGGTGCGTGCGCAGTGAATTTTCAATGATGCGCAGGTCGGTCAGAAAATCCTCGGACCGCGCATAGGCGTTTTGTGGTGCGACGGCATGGCGTGCAGCCTCACCGCCGGTGAGGTCCATCAGGGTGGCGGCCAAACGCGCATAGACGCCTGTCAGTGCGCGGCGATAGGGTTCGTCCTTGCGGTGCTCGTTGGTGTCCGGGGAGCTTTCTGCCAGCGCCTGCATGGCCGGGGTGACGCCTGCCAGCATACTTGATAGCGACAACTCGCCGCCCAGAAAGTGGACTTCCGTCAGGTAATGGCGCAAGGCGACTTCGGCCTGCCTGCCCAGTGCGTAATTGAGGGTCTGGGCGCTGACGTTCGGGTTGCCGTCGCGGTCGCCG
>JANYFF010000400.1 GCA_025362825.1 Polaromonas sp.
CGACGCACTCGCCCCCGCCTTATTCTCGATGACAACCGGCTGGCCCCACAGCTGCGACAGCTTCTGGCCAACGATGCGCGCCTGCACGTCGGACGCGCCGCCCGGCGTGTAGGGAACGACGATGGTCACAACCTTTGTGGGAAAGGTCGCCTGCGCCTGGGCGCCCGCGGGAAAGACGGCGCCCAACGCCGCTGCCGCAAGCCCAGTGGCAAGAAGCGCCCTAAGGCTAATGGAAGAATGCTTGACTTGTGATGGGCGCATGTTGTTCCGTGAGTTGGATGGGGAAATAGAGATAGGGGATCGCTGCGTCAGAGCGCCTGGCCCTGCATCGGCGTCCCGACGTGGAAGCGCCCGATGTTGGCGAAGCCGGGCGGCACTTGGCTACGCGCCACTGCGTAGCGCTCGTGCGTACCGCGTGCGAGATAGAGAATCTGCGACGGCTTCGTCCCCTGCGTTTGGATCACGTGTGCCTCTCGTGCAAATAATACTAGTATACAATAAACCTGTTGTTTTGTCTAAATCAGTTATGAATCCATCTCAAACCGGCGCTTCGCTGCGCCCTGAAACCCTCGCCACCCTCAAGCGGGTCAGTACCGCCACTCTCTGCACCTGCCTGTTCAAGCGCGGTTTGCACCACCAATTCGTGCAGAACGTCCTGCCAGTGGGCAGCTACAGCGAAAACATGGTCGGGCCCGCGTTCACTCTGCGCTACATGCCGGCGCGCGAGGACCTTAACACCATCGACGTATTTCGCGATCCCGCGCATCCGCAGCGCAAGGCCGTTGAGGACTGCCCGCCTGGCGCGGTGTTGGTAATAGACAGCCGCAAGGACGCGCGCGCCGCTTCGGCCGGCGGCATCCTGGTGGGTAGGCTGCTCGCGCGCGGCGTTGCCGGCCTGGTGACTGATGGCGGCTTCCGCGATTCCGCCGATATCGCGAAGCTGGCGATCCCGGCCTACCACCAGCGGCCGTCCGCGCCAACCAACCTTACCCTGCACCAGGCGATTGATGTCAATGTGCCCATCGGCTGCGGCGACGCTCCGGTGTTTCCGGGCGACGTCGTTGTGGGCGACGCCGATGGCGTAGTGATCCTGCCTGGGTACCTGGCCGACGAACTGGCCGCCGAAGCCCTAGAGATGACGGCGTTCGAGGACTTCGCGGCGGAGCAGGTCGCCAAGGGCCGCTCGATCCTGGGCCTGTACCCGCCGACCGATCCACAAACGCCAACCGACTTCGCGGACTGGCGCAAGGCGAACGGCCGCTGAACCCATGAACGCATCGACCTCCCGCCGCCTGCGCGGCATCCTGGCTCTGGACGACTTCGAGGCCGCGGCCCGCCGCCATCTACCGGGTCCGGTGTTCGGCTACGTGTCGGGCGCAGCGGAAACCAACAGTTCGGTGCGGGGTAACCGGACGGCGTTCGAGAACCTCCACTTCCTGCCACGTATCCTAAACAACGTCTCGCAGCGCTCGCAGCAGCAGGCTCTGTTTGGCCGCGAGTACGCCAGCCCGTTCGGCATCGCGCCGATGGGAATCAGCGCCCTCACAGCCTTCCGCGGTGATGTCGTCCTGGCCGAATCCGCCGCGAGAGCCAGCATCCCGATGATCATGAGCGGCTCGTCGCTCACGCGGATGGAAGACGTGGCCCGTGCCGCGTCAGGGACCTGGTTTCAGGCCTACCTGCCGCCGACGACTGAGCGCATCGCATTGCTGGTGGAGCGCGTGGCGCGCGCCAGCTTCCATACGCTGGTGGTGACGGTGGACAGCGCCGTGCGCGGTAACGTCGAAAACTACAGCCGCACCGGATTCACAAGTCCGCTGCGGCCGGACCTCGGGCTGCTCTGGCAGGGAATAACCCATCCGCGCTGGACCTTCGGTACGTTCCTGCGTACCCTGACCACCACCGGCATGCCACACTTCGAGAACGCCGACACCGACAAGCGCACGCCAATCGTGGCGCGCAATGTGGTGCGCGAATTTAGCGGCCGCTCTCACCTCGACTGGGACGCTATGGCGCGGATCCGCAGCCAGTGGCAGGGCTGCCTGGTGCTAAAAGGTATCCTGCATCCCGCTGACGCGCTCATGGCAAAACAGCATGGTATGGACGGTGTTATCGTCTCCAATCACGGGGGTCGCCAGCTCGATGGCGCGGTGTCGCCGCTGCGGATGCTGCCGTCGATCCGCGCCGCGGTGGGCGACGAGTTTGCCGTGATGGTGGACAGCGGTTTCCGGCGCGGCACCGATGTGCTGAAGGCGCTGGCGCTGGGCGCCGACTTCGTGTTCATCGGCCGCCCTTTTAACTACGCTGCAGCCATCTGCGGCGCCGCCGGCGTGGCGCACGCCATCGGCCTCCTGGCTAGCGAGATCGACGCCGACATGGGCTTGCTCGGTATCAACCGGCTGGATGAGCTCAGCTCCGCGCAACTGGTCCCGGTATCCGGCGCCATCTCTCAGAACAGCGACTTCTCGTAACGATCGCCCTTGCTATCCACGCGATGGCTCCACCAGGCTGACCAGCGGCTCAAGCGCCGCGTGGAGGTGTAGTCATTGCCGCAATCGGGGCAATCGTAGGAATGCTCATCCCTGTTCCCCGCCCTCCGGTCAAGTATCGAGTGCACGCCCCTTAGCTCCGCCGGGCAATACCTGCTTGTCTTGGACGAGGTCTACAAGAGCAAGGCTGGTGTAACTGACCACCTCGCACCGACAGTGGAAGGTTAGAAGGAATTTCCGGCACTTGACAAGTGGCTGAGAAGTGCGGGAAGACAGGTCTGCTACCCAGTGTCAATTGCTTTTCAACCCCTGCACGCGGTATTTCAGAAACCAGCGTTTAGATCCTGCCGGGCTTACTTGCAAGTACATGCCGCTGGAATCAGTAAATCAGGCCTGCCTGCGCTCTGGTGGGCAAACTGCATTACGGCATTGGGCATCGGTCAGCATGGGGGTACAGCCTTGGATAAATATGGGGGTTCGACATTGGTAAACGGCGGTACAAAACCTCTAAAACCCCCGGCTTTCACCACTTGCACCCCGTATGTACCCCCACGACCGGCTAGCTGTCAATATTCGCCTTTGTACGTTACTGCACTATAAGTTAATGATTTGCCAATGAAAAAGGCCGCTAACTGTATGTCGTTAGCGGCCTTTGTCATGCGGTCTGGTGGTGGAATGCGGACCCGGGTTCAAACTCGCTCTCCAAACAGGTAAGTACTGTTTAGGGTGTATGTCCCCGCATTGCAGGATTGTCCATTTCGCATGGTGAACTTTCACTGACGCGTCTGATGCGACGTGTGTACGACGTCTGTATTGGGGGGGCCTTCACGCGTGACTGTGAACCGCTTCAGAGCAAAACTTGCTTTTTCTTTTTCCTTCAACTCCGCCAAGCTCCGCGCCCCGTGGTTATTCGTTCCGTACTGGGCATATTCATTGACGGTGTTCGCCAGTATCCATTCAGCGAGATCGTTTCTTTCCGTCGTGTCCAGCAGGGATACGTAGATTCGGAAGACATTGGCGACCAGAGGAACGCTGCCGAACCCTTCGAAGCGCTTTGCACGAAGCGGCCGGAAGCCCGCGTGGCGCGGTGGAAGCCCAGAAACGACAACGCCGACTGAGAACAGTCGGCGTTGAATTCTGGTGGTGTGGTTCCGCCGGAATCCAAAACTCCCTTTCCCGTGGTTGGGGAAGGCCGGGGAGGTATTGAAAGACAACGGGAACGGTCGTACAAACCTTGCCTTCTTCGCATTTCCGCAGCGCCGGCTCACGCACTTCACGCCGGCCAGGCGATCGGTGGACCCAAGTCTTTACTTTGCGGCCGCGGCGGGAGACACCAGTTCGCCGTCGAGAATGAAGTTGCGGTCGGTGGGCGACACTGCCTTGATGTGAAGCGTCCCCGCACCCTGCAGCCCCTTGAAATTTCCGGTGCCTCCGACGACTTCCCAGACGCCGTTATCCAGCAACATCGGTTTTCCGTCAGGCCCCGGGATAAATACCGCCCGCACTGTCCACTTGACATAAGCGATGCTCCCTTCGGTCGACGTGAACACCAGGTAACCGCTTGGATCGCCGCCGACGCCCGGCAAGATGTCATGCCGACCGAATTCGGTCACCGCGGCCCCGGCAAGCACCCCTTGCCCCGTGGCTTTGCCTTCCCGCTTCACCATCAAGACAAAGTGATTGCTGCCATCCGCGAAATCCATGCGGATCTGTTCTTTAGGGCTCATCACTGCTTCGACCTTGACCGGCGCGGCAGAGGCCAGCGTGCTGGCGAACGTGAGCAGCGCCGTTGCCAACCATGAAGCAGATTTCGACTTATTCAATTTCATAAAATATCCTTTTCTCGTTTTACACACATCAAACTCGGCGGCTGGTTCGCGCCGGGCGCAGAGCGACCATCAAGAGCCAAGCAACCGAGCGCACTACCGCAAAGAGTCACTGAGCGCTGTTGGCCAGCGCATCGCGCACCCTGCGCAACCTGGCAGCCGCATCGTCAGCCACTTCCTGCACAGCCGCCACGCCATCGGCAAGCTTCATCATGGCCTGGGGATCCACCAGGGCGACGGTCACCGCGCCCGCAGCGTCCTCTCGCACGACGACGTTGCAGGGCAGCAGCAAGCCGATGTCGGGCTCTGCCGTCAGCGCCTTAAGCGCCAGGGGCGGATTGCAGGCGCCCAGAATCCGGTAGCGCGGAATGTCGGCGCCCAGCTTTTCCTTCATAGCCGCCTGGATGTCCAGATCGCTCAAGACTCCGAAACCCTCTTTTTTCAGCGCCTCGACGACATGCGCAAAGGCCTCGTCGAACGTTTCCTTCAACTTGACATTGAATCCATACATATTCAGCTCCTTGATGGGATCCGGGTGGTGCCCGGCCACGTTCGAAAAAATGAGGGCGTTAGGCCTTCGCGATCAGCCGGTCATGAATCGTCATGCCGGTCAGCATCGCAACGACAAAGACGCCCCCAGCCAGCGAGCCCGAACTCGCGGCAACGATGCCGGGTCCCGGGCAGTAGCCGGCGATGCCCCAGCCTACCCCAAACAGGATGCCGCCGAGCACGAGGCGCCAGTCCACCACCGTGGATTTCGGAAGATCGATGGGTTCTCCGCTCCAGGAGTTGGTGCGCCTGCTGGCCAGCGTGAATCCGATCAGCCCTACGGCGATGGCGCCGCCCATGACCAGAGCCAGGCTGGGATCCCAAAGGCCGAACAGATCGAGAAAACCCTTGACCTTCGCGGGATCGGTCATCCCGCTGGCGAGCAGGCCAATTCCGAACAACAGGCCGCTCAAGACGGCGATCAGAGATGACATCAATGACTCCCAGGATTCAGAAAACAAGACGCAGCAGCGTCACGGTGACCACGCCGGCGCCCATGAAGGCCAGCACGTTGACAAGTGACCGGAGTGAAAGCCGGCTCAAACCGCAGACGCCGTGTCCGCTGGTGCAACCATTTCCCATTCGCACGCCAATGCCGACCAGCAGTCCTGCGGCGATCACCGCCAGCCAACCCACATCGACCCGCGTCACCGGGAGCGGCGCAAACAGCCGCCAAATCCACGGCGAAGCGATCAGCCCCGCCAGGAACAGCCAACGCACCGCGTTGTTACGCAGGCCCTGCCCACCCAGGAGAGCCTGCAGCGCGCCGCCGACGATGCCCGCGATGCCAGCGATCCGGCCGTTGCCCAGCACCAGCAAGAGCGAAGCGAGGCCGATCACCAGCCCCCCGACGAGGGAAGACCAGGGCGTGAAGTGACTCCAATCAACAGTCATGTTCGATTCCTTTTTGGTGATGGGCTGGGGACGGGGTCTTCGCAAAAAAGCTTGTAGAGGGTCTGCAGCACCGCGTGCACCTCAGGTGCCTCGATCCGGTAAAAGATCGACTTGCCCTCGCGCCGCGTGGCCACCAGTTTTTCGGTGCGCAGCACGCTCAACTGCTGAGACAACGAAGGTTGGGCAACGCCAGTCAGCTCCCCGAGCTCGGCAACAGATTTTTCCTGCTCCGCCAACTGACAAAGGAGCAGCAGCCGGTCAGGGTTGGCCAGTGCCTTCAAAAGCTTTGCCGCCTGCGCGGACTGCGTCTGAAGGTCACGCGCGCCTCGGATGGAGACTGCATCAGCCGCAGTCGCAGTCGCGGATGGTTTTTTTACTTTAATCGAGCTTGCTTGCATAGACAATCTATTATATGATAGTTTATGAAATTTGAAATGGATGAGGTGCCAACTAACGTTGAAGCGACGGCAAGGAGTGTGGCGATGCAGGCTTTTCGATTAGTCGAACCAGGGTTTTACGTCACGCCGCAGCTTGCCACAGAGGACATGGCGGGCATCCACTCGGCTGGCTTTGCCAGCGTCATCAACAACCGCCCCGACCATGAGGGTGGACCAGTCCAGCCGGACAGCGTAGCTCTAGAGGCCGCAGCGCGTGCCGTTGGATTGAGTTACCGGCATCTACCGGTGCCGCCATCGGGTCACGCCGATGCTGACGCCCGGAAAATGGTGGAACTGGTCCAGTCGCTGCCGCAGCCTGTGCTGGCTTTTTGCCGCACCGGCACCCGCTCAGCGGCCTTGTATCAGAAGGGCAAGCAGCTCGCATGACCGAGGCGAATCGCGTCGTGCCGAGTAGCCGGCCGCGCTGGTTGCCCGCGTGGCTCCAGCAGTATCGGCGCGAACAGGCTATCCAGGACGGAATTGCCGGGCTGGTAGTAACGGTGCTGCTGGTACCCCAAAGCCTGGCTTACGCCATGCTGGCAGGTCTGCCGCCGCACGTGGGGATGTACGCCAGTATCCTGCCGCTGCTGGCATATGCTGTCTTCGGCTCCAGTATGACCCTGGCGGTCGGGCCGGTCGCGGTGGCTTCCTTGATGACGGCTTCTGCTCTTGCACCGTTTGCTGCGCAGGGCAGTCCTGAATACCTCTCCCTGGCCATCCTGCTGGCGGTGCTCGGCGGCCTTCAGTTGATGGTGCTGGGTATCTTGCGCCTGGGGTTCGTCGCCAACCTGCTCAGCCATTCGGTCATCAGTGGCTTCGTCACAGGCTCAGCTTTGCTGATCGCAATCGGCCAGCTAAAACCGCTGCTGGGGGTGCCGGCTCAGGGACACACCGCCGTCGAATTACTGCTGTCGTTCCTGGCGAGTTTTCAAAAACTGCAGCCCGCCACGGCCGCTCTTGGGCTGCTGGCTATGCTGCTGTTGTGGAGTTCGCGCCGCTTTTTGGCGAAGCTGCTGGCGCGGGGCGGGGTTCCGCTACGCGCCGCGGATCTGCTCGCCAAGCTGGCACCGATGGCCATCGTGCTGCTCAGCGTCGGGGCGGTTGCGGTCTGGCAGCTCGACTCGCGGCATGGCGTTGTCGTCGTTGGAACCATTCCGCAAGGTCTACCCTCGCTGCAGCTGTCCTGGCCCGCGCGCGAGCAAGTGATGACCCTATTCCTGCCGGCCTTCATGATCGCGCTGGTCGGCTTCGTCGAAAGCGTGTCCGTCGCACAGTCACTTGCGATCAAGCGTGGCCAGCGCATCGATCCGAACGCCGAACTGCGCGGGCTGGGTGCGGGCAACCTGGCGAGCGCCCTGTCGGGGGGCTTTCCGGTCACCGGTGGATTCGCCCGCAGCGTCGTGAATTTTGCGGCCGGCGCGCAGACGCCGATGGCCGGCGTGATCTCGGCGGCGCTCATGTCGCTGGTGCTGCTCGGACTGACAGGACTGTTTGAGCGGCTGCCTCTGGCCGTTCTGGCCGCCACCATCATCGTCGCGGTGCTGGGGCTGATCGACCTAGCCACGCCGCGCCATGCGTGGCAATACGACCGCGCCGACGCCCTGGCCTGGGCGGGCACCGCGTTGGGGGTGCTGGGCCTCGGCGTGGAAGCCGGCATTGGCATCGGCGTGGCGCTTTCCGCCGGCACTTTCCTGTGGCGTGCCAGCCGACCGCATATCGCGGTGCTCGGACGCCTGGCTGGCACCGAGCATTTCCGCAACGAGCAACGATTTCAGGTCGAGACCCAGCCCCACCTGCTGATCATGCGCATCGACGAAAACCTGTTCTTCGCCAACAGCGCGGCCGTGCTTGACCGGATCGAGGCGGAACTGGCCAAGCGGCCCGCGACCCGTGACCTGCTGCTGGTGCTGTCATCGGTGAGCCACATCGACCTGACGGCAGCTGAAGCCCTGGAGCGGCTATGCGCCGATTTGCAGGCCCGCGGCATCGTCTTGCACATGGCTGAGGTCAAAGGCCCCGTGCTCGACCGACTCAAGTACGCGGGCCGCTTGCGTGGACTCGCGCATGAACCTTTTGTCAGCGTGCATGCGGCAACGCTGGCCTTGAGCCAACCCTCTTGATTGGAGCAACCATGATTTTCAGGCAACTTTTCGAACCAGTATCCAGCACCTACACCTATCTGCTGGGCTGCGAAGAAACCGGCCAGGCCGTGCTGATTGACCCGGTGATCAACTCGATCGATCGCGACCTCCAGGTGCTGCAGCAGCTCAATTTAAAACTGGCATACACGTTGGATACGCACATTCATGCCGACCACATCACGGCGGCGCTTCACCTCAAGGAACGCGTCGGCAGCAAGATCGCGGCTCCTGCGATCGACCGCCTGCCCTGCGTCGACCTGAGCGTGGAAGAAGGCAAACCGATTCAGGTGGGATCGATCGCGCTGGACGGCCTCCACACGCCAGGCCATACCGACGGACACTTCGCCTATCGAATCGGCGAACGCCTGTTCTCGGGCGACGCGCTCCTGATCGACGGCTGCGGCCGCACCGACTTCCAGAACGGCGATGCCGAAACGCTGTACCGCAGCGTGACGCAAAAGCTGTTCGCGCTCGGCGACGGGGTGCTGGTCTATCCGGCGCACGACTACACCGGCAGGCACGTCTCGTCAATTGCGCAGGAGAAGGCGCGCAACCCCCGACTCGGCGCAGGCAAGACACTGGACGAGTTTAAAAAGATCATGGCCAGCTTGAACCTTCCCTATCCGAAGTTCATCGACTACGCCGTGCCAGGCAACAAGCAATGCGGCGTCTGCCCGGACAACCTGCCGGAACAGATGCAGGAATACTGCCTGCGAATGGAGCACAGCCTTCAGGGTTGATGGGGCTGAAATCAACAGCTCTATTCGACGAACATTCTTCAACAGGGAAATTAATAATGCGACTAATCAAACATGCGCTCAAGCTTGCGCAGCTACTGGCACTCACCGCAACGTTCGCCACTGGTGTTTCGGCCCAAACCGCGATTCATGTTTACGGCCCCGGCGGACCTGCTCCAGCAATGCAGGAAGCGGCCAAGGTATTCGGCGCGGCAAACAACGTCATGGTGAACGTGGTGGCCGGCCCAACCGCTCAGTGGCTGGACAAGGCAAAACAGGATGCCGATGTCGTGTTCAGCGGCGCCGAGAACATGATGAGTGATTTTGCGAAAGCATTACCAGGCGCATTCGAACTTGCCGATGCACAGCCGCTTTACCTGCGACCCGTGGCGATCCTGGTCCGGCCGGGCAATCCCAAACGCATTCGCGGCTTTCGCGATCTTCTCAAGCCTGGGGTGAAGATTTTGACTGTGGCTGGAGCAGGACAAACCGGCCTCTGGGAAGACGTTGCCGGACGCACCGGCAAGATCGAGATGGTGCGCGCTTTCCGCAGGAATATGGTGTTTCCGGAGGCGGCCAATAGCGGCGCAGCGAAGCAGCAGTGGATCGAGCAAAAGGACATCGACGCGTGGCTCATCTGGAACATCTGGCAGGTCGCCAACCCAGAGCTCGCCGAGGTAGTAAAGATGGATGAGCCTTTTCGAATTTACCGTGATGCCGGGGTCGTTCTGACACGCAAGGGCACTGCGACCCCCTTGGCCAAGGAGTTCACGGAGTTCCTGCTCTCTCCGGCTGGAAGCAAGATTTTCGCCAAATGGGGCTGGGACGCACGTCAGTGACAGTTTCTACGCAGGCTCTCCGGCGGATCGCGATAGAGGCGCTCCGATCGGGAACGATCGCCTCGGTCGTCATGATGCCCTTTGGTTTTTTCTTCAAATGGCTCGGTCTTCGCGTCGGGCATTACGGTCCCAAAGTCGGCGAGCTTCTATTTGGAGCACAACCTGAACCTTGGATGCAACTCCTGCTGCTGGCGCAGCATTTCCTGATCGGCTGGGTTTCCGCCGTGCCTCTATTGGCGTTCTGGCTATGGCGGTCGCCGCGTGCAATTCGCTTGGTCGATGGACTTGCTTTCGGCGCGCTCTACTACGTCGCAGTCAACGCGTTGGCCTTGCCGTGGGTTTTCGGTGATCCCTTTCCTTGGCAGCTTGGCTGGCCGTACATCTATCCGAGCCTCGTCGTGCACCTGGTATTTGGTATTTCGATTGCTCTAACTGCGCGGGCTTTCGGGTTCGCCCTCAAAGCGCCGAAGCCGACGCCATTCGCATTCGTCGCTGATCGTCCCATGAGGCGCTGAAGCCCTAAGCCGTCCTTAACGCTGCCTTACTCGCCGACCGCCACACTGAAGACACACGATTGAAGACCGTATGAAAAGATCATTGAAACTTGCATGGCTGAGACAGTTCCCGCTCTGGGCGCTTCTGGCAGCTCTCTTCCTGGCCGTGTGGCCAGCATGGGCAGCGCCGAGCTTCCTGGAATCGCAGGAAGCCTTCCGGCTGGAGGTCCGCGAACAGGATGCAGGTCGCGTGCAGCTCTCCTGGAAGATTGCCCCGGGCTACTACCTGTACCGTGACCGCATAGACGCGAGCGGGGATGGCGTTGTCTCGGTGAGCAAGCCACCCGGTGAGTCGAAGGAAGATCCCAACTTCGGTACTGTGGAGGTCTACCACGACAGGGTGCAGGTGGATGTTGCCGCCGGCAACACACGCGCCCTCAAAGTGACGTGGCAGGGCTGCGCCGACGCCGGCCTTTGCTACCCGCCCGAGGAAAAGACGGTCCGGCTGACCGGCTTGAACACAGCAACGCCTGCGACACCGCCCTCCCCTGGCGCAGAGGTCGCTTCTGTACCCGCCACGGCCGCGGTGGCCGGTAGCGATTCGGACATCAGCCGCATGCTGGCGCAGCGATCGTTGGCCTGGACCCTGCCCGTGTTCTTTCTGCTCGGCATCGCGCTAGCCTTTACGCCGTGCGTGCTGCCGATGGTGCCGATCCTCTCCAGCATAGTGGCCGGCAGCGGCGCTACGCCGCGTCGTGGCCTGCTGCTGTCGCTGGCGTTTGTTTTGCCCATGGCCGCGGTGTATGCAGGTCTGGGCGTGCTGGCAGCTTGGGCCGGAGCGGGCGTTCAGGCCTGGCTGCAGAACCCATGGACGCTGCTGTCCTTTTCCGCACTGTACGTAGCCCTCGCCGCGGCCATGTTCGGTTTTTTCGAGCTGCAGCTGCCCGGCTTCCTGCGCGACCGGCTGACACGCCCATCGCCCAAGGGCGGCAGCCTCGGCGGCGCCGCCAGCATGGGGGTTTTGTCAGCGGTGCTAGTCGGCCCATGCATGACCGCGCCGCTGGCCGGCACGCTGTTGTACATCGCGCAGGGCGGATCGGCCATCGAGGGCGCCGCGCTGCTGTTGTCCCTCGGACTTGGCATGGGCGTGCCACTGGTGGTGATCAGCACTCTGGGCGCCCGCTGGCTTCCGCAACCCGGTCCCTGGATGAACAGAGTCAAGGCAGGTTTCGGCTTCTTGTTGCTTGGCACGGCTATCTGGATGGCGCAACGGGTGGTCTCTCCGCAACTGGCGCTACTGCTGTGGGGCGCCTTATCCGTCGCCTTTGCCCTGTCGCTGTGGCAGCTGGTCAGGCCGCCACAATCCACCGGAGCTGCGCTGGTCGCGCGTAGCGGGGCAGTACTGGCCGGCCTGTGGGGCACCGCGATGGTTCTCGGAGCCGCCGCAGGCGCCACCGACCCCGCGCGGCCGCTCGGCACGCTAGTCACCGCATCTGCAACGTCCCCGAAGCCCACGGTGCGGTTCGAAGTTGTGCACGACCCCGCGGTGCTGCAAGCACGCTTGGCCGCGGCTGCAGCAGGCGGCCAGCGTGCCGTGGTGGAGTTCTCGGCCGACTGGTGCACGTCCTGCAAGACGATCGAACGCGAAGTGTTCGGCGACCCACGCGTGGCACGCGCACTGGATGGTGTGGTGCTGCTGCGCGCGGACGTGACCCGCAGCGATGCGGCGCAGCTCGCCTTCATGCGGCAGCACCAGGTGATGGGACCGCCAACCCTGATGCTGTTCGATCCCGCGGGCCGGGAACGGCGTGCCGAGAGGCTGGTCGGCGAGTTCGGGCCAGACATGCTGCTGCAACGACTGCCCAAGGGGAGCAGTTCATGACGCAGACCGTGCAACTCGGACCGCTAGTCCTCTCGCTGCCGCTGCTGATGGGCATCGCCGCCTTCCTGATTGCAGGCTGGACCGGGCGGCGCCTGGGCAAGGACCAGGCCGCCGAGGTGGACCGGCAACTGCTGCGCACCGTGCTGGTTGGACTGGTCGTTGCGCGCCTCGCATTCGTCGTGCAGTTCCGCGATGCCTACCTGAAGTCCCCGCTGGGTATCTTGGACATTCGCGATGGCGGCTGGCATGCAGCGATCGGTGTCGGCGCTGCGCTGGCCTACGCGGGCGTGGTGCTGGTGCGTCGCGCTGCGCTGCGCAAACCTCTGGCGGCCGCGGTGGCCATGGGCGCCGGGGTGTGGCTCGCGGGCGCGCTCGTACTGTCGGCGAATACGCCCGACGATGTCCGCATGCCCCAGCTTGCCCTGCCCGCCATAGATGGGACCACGGTTGCGCTCTCCAGCTACGAAGGGCGCCCCACGGTCGTCAATCTCTGGGCGACATGGTGTCCGCCCTGCCAGCGTGAAATGCCAATGCTCGACGCGGCGCAGCGTTCCCGCCCCGACGTCAACTTCGTGTTCCTGAACCAAGGCGAGTCGGCGCAGCAGGTGGTCGCCTACCTTCGCAAGAGCGGCCTCGCGCTGCAAAACGTGTTGCTCGACGGCCGCAGTGAGGCGGGCGTCGCCCTGGGCCATCGCGCGCTGCCGACCACGCTGTTCTTCGACGCGCGAGGTCGCCTCGTTGACACCCGCCAGGGCGAGCTCTCCGAAGCCACGCTGGCCGAGCGCCTTGGAACCCTTTCCCCAACCACACAGAAACAATGAAATTGAAATCCACTTATCTTTCCCTGGCAGCGTTCGGCGCCGTCGCCGTCGCCGTCTCAACCTCGGTCGCGATCGCCGCGCCGGAACGGCCCGCGGCTCTGCAGGCGTTAGAGAAGCAGGGCGTCACGGTCGTCGGCACCTTCCCGGCACCCGGCGGCCTAACTGCATGGGCGGGCTACATCGGACAGCGGCCACTGTCGATGTTCGTCACGCCGGACGGCAAGCACGTGATCGCAGGCACCCTGCTAGATGCGCAAGGCAACGAAGTGGCCGAAGCTGCGCTGGAGCAGGCGGTGCGCGGCGCCATGACGGCCGGCGCATGGAGCAAGCTGGAGTCCAGCCACTGGATCGAGGACGGCAAGAAGGGCGCGCCGCGCACCGTCTATGTCTTTACCGATCCCAACTGCCCGTACTGCAACAAGTTCTGGGCCGACGCCCGGCCCTGGGTGGACAGTGGCAAGGTCGTGCTGCGCCATGTCATGGTCGGCATCCTGACTCCCACCAGTGCCGGAAAAGCCGCCGCGCTACTGGCGGACAAGGACCCTGCCGCGGCGCTGGCCGCGTACGAGCGCGGGCACATGGAACAGAACGCGAAGTCGATCGCATCGCGGCAGGTACGGCCTTTGGGCGACGCCGGACTGAAGCCGCTGACCAGCATCCCGGCGGACATCCAGACGAAGCTTGCGGCCAACGAGCGCTTGATGGCATCGCTCGGCCTGCAGGCCACGCCAGCCATGGTCTGGCGCGACGCCACCGGTGCGGTTCAGATGCGCTCCGGCGCGCCGGAGTCTGCACTGGCGGCCGTGCTCGGCCCTCGGTAGTATTGAAGCAGCGCATATGAACGACATCCTGGACACCGACATTGCTGTCATCGGCGCCGGCACGGCGGTCGCCGCCATCGGCGCGGGCAGCGTCCATGCGCTCGTCGACGCATTCGGCATGATCCTCGGCGGCGTCTTGTAGGCGCTGAGTTTCGATTGGGTGTCGCAGTCCATCCTCCCCGTCTGGGCTATGGGTAAGGTGCAACTGCCCCAGCTGCTCGGAGTCGGCGCGCCGGTCATCTTCCTCGCCCTCGTGCTCCGCTTGTTCGTGATCGCGACCCTCGAACGCCGCGCGGCGAAGTCGAGCTGATTCCAGCACTGACGGCCAGGAAATGCCGGCTTGCATGAATCGCCCTGTCAACCAATGAGCCGGGCCTGCGCCGCTTTTTATGTGTGAACTAATTGCCATTTCGAGCCGACGTTCGACGCAGTTGACTCTTTCGCTGCAGACTCTTTCCGCCCACAGCGGCGATACCAGCACGACGCGCGACGGCTGGGGAGTCGCGTTCTATCAGGGCAAGGATGTGGCGCTGTTCCGCGAGCCCATGGCGGCCAGTGACAGTCCCCTTGTGCATTTTCTCCAATCGCAGGGGCTGAGCACGACCCTGGCCATCTCGCACATCCGGCACGCCACGCGCGGTGCGCTCGATTTGTCCAATACCCAGCCGTTCCTGCGCGAGCTGGCCGGACGCGTGCATGTGTTTGCGCACAACGGCAATCTGCCGGGCATCGACAGCGCAGAAAGCATGGCGTTCGACCGTTACCGTCCAGTCGGAACGACCGACTCTGAGCACGCTTTCTGCGCGCTGCTGGAACGCCTTCACGGGCTGTGGAAGATCGCATCAACGCCGCCCACGGTGCAGGAACGACGTTTGGTCATAACGGCATTCGCTGCCGACCTGTGCAAGCTCGGTCCCGCCAACTTCATCTATGCCGACGGAGAAGTGCTGTTCGCGCACGGAAATCGCCGCATTCAGGCCGCCACCGGCCGGATCGCGCCGCCCGGTCTTTTTCTCATGTCGTGCCACTGCCTAGACCCGCAGCAGCCGGTCCACGCCACCGGGGTGACGGTCGCGCCCGGCTTCCAGGAGATGGTGATGCTGGCCAGTATTCCACTGACGGGCGACGGCGAGACCTGGCGCCCTCTGGACGAAGGGGAAGTAGTTGCGGTGTCGGCAGGGCGGGTGATCGACGGCATGGGGCCGTGACCACCCGCCTGCGTGTGGTGCGCTGTTTCGATCAGTGCTTGTGTCCTGCGCCCTCTGGCTGCCGCCTGCGGCCATGCCGGCGTGGTTACCGCTGTGCTGCGGCAGCGTGATGCCTTTTTCCTTCGCCACCCGTGACCCGCAACCTGACGGCTCCCGATGGCGTGGTGGGGGCGGGACGATTCGCTTGATCCAGGTTGAAGATAAATTGCAAAGCTTCCCTACCATCGGCGTGACAGGACCACCTCGACATGAAGCTTTTTCAAATCGCGACGCCCGGCGCAACACTGCCCCGACCCTCTGGCGCGCGGCTGGTGTCTCGGGTGACTTTGCCGCGGGCTTCATCAAGGGCAACACGCCCAGGGCGCATTCGACGTGTCGGCTTAAATCAACAGCCAGCCACGGCCGGTCAAGGAAAATCTGGACAAGGATTTCCCTTCGCAAGAACAAACCGGTGGATGCCGCATTCCCGCCTTACACGCCAGGCTTCTCCGCGGACCAGCACGAGTTCGCCCCGTGGCGGCCGATTGCGGCGCGAGAAAAGGGGGTCTATCCGCCCAAATACTGCAGGAGTGCGTGATCATTACTCTGGCTGCGGCGGAGATATCGGCTGAAGCTGTCTGAGGGTTTTGGACTACATCGGCCAGATCGCCCGACCGCACAATGAACTTTCCGGTCTTACGCGCTCCTTGTCGCAGTCGTCTGAAAGTCACTCTGTTAATAAGTAATTTATGAAAAATTCACTGACTATGGCTGTTGGTACAACGCTTCTGTTGTGCAGCGGCGTTGCTTTAGCGCAGAGCGGAAACATGATGAATGGTGGCGCGTGGGGCGGCGGGTGGATGGGCGGATACGGCGGGATATGGATGCCAATCTTGCTTGCTGTGGTGGTTGTCGCTCTCGTGGTGTGGGTCGTCAAGCAAAAGAAGTAATCTGCTTCTAAAGGCCTAACTAATAGGCAAGCATCCAACCTCGCGGTCTGCCGGGGCGATCCGAGCGCTGATAACTGAATGCAACGTTTTTTTATTAACAGGAGCTCACCATGAGAAAACTGATTTCAATAAGCTTGGTCGCGATGATCTTCGCTGGCCTTTCCGCATGCGCGCAAGGCTCCATGAGGGGCGGCATGGCCATGAAGGATGGAATGCCCATGAAAGATGGAATGGGCATGAAAATGGACATGAAAATGATGGATCCCAACAATGACGGAATGATCTCCAAAGAGGAGTTCATGAAACATCACGAGTCCATGTACGACAAAATGAAAAAGGGTAGCAACGGCATGGTCAGCGTGAAAGACATGCAGGCCATGATGGACATGATGATGATGAAGTGATGCGGCGCGCCAGTCGAACGGTGGCGAGCGGCTGCGTCATTTAATGAAACGTTGCACTTGTCGTCGCGCCGCGGCTCAGGCCGAACTGGATGCATACAAGAAACTGATGGCGCAATGGGGCCTGCAAGCTACGCCCACCGTCGTCTGGCGGGCTCCCAGCCGGGATTGTGCAAATGCGCACTGAGCTCCCGACGGCGCCTTGGCTGAGATCTTCGGCCCCGCTAGCTTTCACTGCTGGTGCCCACCCACGGCGGTCAGACAAACGATACCGGCCCAAAAGGAATCGTGCTGCATTGGCGCCGTTCCCAGTGATATCGCCATGAAGGGGCGGCCGCCATTTTCACAGCAGCAAGTCCGCCACTGAAGAGATCGTCCAAAGCTGTGCCATGTGGCGCAAGGACACATTGGTTAGTGCGGCAAGGTGGGGAAGCCTTCCGCTTGAGCGGTAACTTCCTCAGTGCGCTGCTCTTTGCGCTTCACCAATTCGTGATGCTCTTTCTCGACCTGGCTGATCGCCGCCTTTACTGCCAATTTCAGCGCACTGAGTTCTAGGTGAAGTCCTTTGACCCGGTCGGCTTTAACCTTGAGCTTTTGCGCGTCCGGTGCTGCCTTGGATACAGCGACCATGTGGTTGTGTGCTTCCAGCCACTGAAAGACGTCGTTGCGACTTTTCTGGAGTTCACGCCGACTTTGAGCTGGCTTTGGAAGACACGTCGCTGATTGATCGGTCGGTCCCTCTTGCCGGGAAAGGCTCAGCTCACCCAATGCTGGCAACGATTCGCATAGCCGATAAATAGGTCAGCGCAATTCCGGCACATGGGCCAATCCTCGACTGGCCGCAACAGGCTACAGCTTCAGGATCGGGCGAATACCCAGATTCGAGGGAAACAAAATTAGCGTAACTCAAACCAATGACTCTCATGCTGAATGCTCTCGTGGGCCTTACAAGCATTTCCTTGCCGGGGAATTGCTTCACCAGTCTTGAAACTCGAAACGGGCCCTGGCAGAAAAAGTGCCGTCAGAACATTGAACCAAACCTACGGCCGTATCGGGATCGCAGCGTTTTGAACTTGAGGGCGTGGCTTCGATGATTTGCCCGGACCGACCACTTGCTCAGACTCAAGCAGTAGCGCATAATGTCATCAGTTTGATGATATTAATGGTCAGAAAATGAACAATTTACCCGTTTTAATCGGTCTAACCATTGCTTGTTGTGGATGAGGAGCGCTTGACCATGCACCCCCAACGTGTCGATAGCCTGAGCCGCGCCCAGCGGGAGCGTTTGGCCTACGTTGAGTTCCGTCTCTACTTCATGGGCGAGATCGGGCGGCCTGATCTGGCTGGCCGATTTGGCGTTGCCCCGGCTGGTGCAACCCGGGATTTGGCGCTGTATCGGGAGATCGCCCCGCAAAACATCGAGTTCGACGGAAGCAGCAAGGTTTACCGCATCGGCAAAACCTTCTCCCCAATTTTTGAGCACGCGCCGCAGCGTGTCTTGTCGGCGCTGTCGCTGGGTTTCGGTGACGGGGTAGATGGCGAGACGAAGCCATTGCTTCCCTGTGAATCCCCTGCGGCCTTGAGCAACCCACAAATGGAAGTCTTGGCTCCAATCTGCCGGGCCATCCACGCCAAGCGCCCGGTGGCGATTCATTACCACTCAATGAGCAACGGAGAGTCCGAGCGGGTCATCGTTCCCTTTGCGCTGGTTGACACCGGCCTGCGCTGGCACGTTCGGGCGTTTGACCGCAAGTCCGGCGAGTTCCGCGACTTCGTTATCACCCGCATCGAAATGCCGACATTGGTCGATGAAGAACCCAAGGCCAACGAGCGCCCGGACAACGATATTCAGTGGACGCGGATCGTGGAGTTGGATTTGGTGCCGCACCCGCGCCTCGCCCGGCCTGAAATCATCCGGATGGACTACGGGATGGCAGATGGCTCGATACGGATGCGTGTCCGTGCTGCGGTCGCTGGCTACATGTTGCTGCGCTGGAGCGTGGACGCGTCGCCGGATCACAGCCTAAAAGAAGAACAGTACCGGTTATGGCTCAGCGATCCGCTGGCTTTGTACGGTGTGGAAAACGCAAAGCTCGCGCCAGGGTATCGCCCTCCGGTCGCGCAAGCAAAAAAATAGACGGAAAGACAGAACACGATGGCCAAGACACTTGAAGCACACGACAAGCTAATCCGAGAGATTTTCGAAGGCAGCTACCAGTTCGAGATTCCGGACTACCAGCGCCCATACGCTTGGACAACGGAGCAGGCGGAAGAGCTCTTCAATGACCTAGTGTCGGCGATGCAGGATGCCCGGACATCAGGGGCGACGAGTCAATACTTTCTTGGCAGTATCGTCCTCATCAAGAACGACCGGGAACCCAAGTCATCCGTTGTCGATGGTCAGCAACGCATCAGTACGCTGACAATGCTTTTCGCCGTGCTGCGGTCAGTGATGCCCGACGCGGCAGATGACATCACCGATTTTCTCTACAAGAAGGGCAAGGTCAGCCTTGGCGAGACCAATGAGTACCGCCTGATTGCCCGCGAGGAGGATATCGACTTCTTCCGCACATTCATTCAGGAGCCGGGTGGTATCACACGTTTAGTGGCTAGCACCGATAAGCTCGAAGACAGTCGTCTGCGTTTTCGTGAAAACGCTACGCTGCTTTTGGAAAAGGCCAGTGCACTCACAAGTGTGGAGCGCGAAGCGCTGTGGAAATTCCTCGCCAATGACTGCTC
>JANYFF010000461.1 GCA_025362825.1 Polaromonas sp.
CAACGCTCTAGCCTCATGCGATTTGGCGATCGAGGCCGTGTTCGAGAACATGGAACTAAAAAAGCAGATCTGCGCGCGTTTGGGCGCGATCTGCAAGCCCGGCGCAATCATCGCGACCAACACATCGACGCTGGATGTCGACGTGTTGGCACAGGCCTCGGGACGACCGGCCGACTTTGTCGGCATGCACTTCTTCAGCCCCGCCCACATCATGAAGCTGCTGGAAGTGGTGCGCGGCGCGCAGACTGCGCCCGAGGTGCTGGCTACCGTGATGCAGCTGGCGCGCAGCATCGGCAAAGTGGCCGTGGTCTCCGGCGTATGCTACGGCTTCATTGGCAACCGCATGGCTGAGGTCTATATGCGCGAAGCCGAGTTCCTGATGATGGAGGGCGCCAGTCCGGCCGAGATCGACGGCGCAGTCGAGGCGCTGGGCATGGCGATGGGCCCATGCAGGATGCTCGACATGGCAGGCATCGATGTCGGCGCCAAGACGGTGATCGAATACGGCAAGGCGGGTGGCCTGCCGCCCGATGGCAGCTACCGAGCCGTGGTGCGCAAGATGTTCGAGCTTGGCCGCTTCGGCCAGAAGACCGGCGCGGGCTATTACCGCTACGACGGCCGCAATCCGGTGACCGACCCGGAGACCACACGAATCGCCAAAGAGCAGGCAGCCGCGCACGCTATCGTGCAGCGTAGCGACATCGGTCAGCAGGAGATCGTTGAGCGTCTGCTGTACCCGCTGATCAACGAGGGTGCAAAGATACTGGAAGAAGGCATCGCCTACCGGCCTGGCGACATTGACATCGTGTGGACTGCGGGCTACGGGTTTCCTGACCATCAGGGCGGACCGTTGTGGATGGCCGACCGCATCGGGCTGACCACCATCACTCAGCAGCTGGCGCATTACGCCGCCGTGCGCGGCGATCCGTTCGGCTACTGGACCGTGTCGCCGTTGCTGGCAAGTCTGGCAAAGAGCGGTCAATGCCTTTCGGACTGGCAAGCCGCAGAAGCCGCCTGAAACAACCGCTTTATATCCGTCGCGCACACCAACAGGAATTCCCATGAAAGACGCTGTCGTTGTTTCCTCCGCGCGCACCGGTATCGGCCGCGCCTACAGGGGCTCCCTCAACGCCACCAAATCGCCAACAATGCTGGCCCACGCCATTACCCATGCGGTGCAACGCGCCAATGTCGAAGGGGCAGAGATTGAGGATGTGGTTGTCGGCTGCGTACTGTCGTCCGGCACAGCCGGGATGAACCTCGCGCGCAATGCGCTGTTGGCCGCCGGCTTGCCGGTAACGGTGTCCGGCCAGACCATGGACCGCCAGTGCGCGTCAGGCCTGATGGCGATCGCTACGGCCGCCAAGCAGGTGATCGTCGATGGCATGGACGTCGTGGTCGCCGGTGGGCATGACAATATCACGGCTGTGCAGGAAGTCTATATGGGCTGGGTTGCGAAGGAGAAGGATCCGCAGGTCGTTCAACATACCCCCAATGCCTACATGCCCATGTTGCAAACAGCCGAGTTTGTGGCGAAGAAATACGGTATTTCGCGTGAGGCGCAGGACCGCTACTCGCTTGAGTCACAGCGCCGCACAGCCGCGGCGCAGGCGGCAGGTCGCTTCGACGCCGAAATCGTGGCGTTCACCACCAAGATGGCCATCGCTGATAAGGTGACCAAGGAAATCTCGTACAAGCAGATCACGCTGACGAAAGACGAAGGGAATCGGTCGGAGACGACCTATGAGGGCCTGGCTGCGCTCAAGCCGGTAATCGACGGTGGCCTGATTACAGCGGGCAACGCAAGCCAACTGTCGGATGGCGCATCAGCCTGCGTGCTGATGGAGGGTAGCCTCGCCCAGCGCCGCGGTTTGCAGGCGCTCGGCGTCTACCGCGGTATGGCCGTGGCCGGTTGCGCACCGGAGGAAATGGGCATCGGCCCGATTTACGCCATCCCCAAGTTGCTGAAGCGGCACGGCCTGAAGATCGATGACATCGGACTATGGGAGCTCAACGAAGCTTTTGCCTGCCAAGCACTTTATTGCCGTGACTTTCTCGGCATCGATCCTGAGAAATACAACGTCGACGGAGGCGGTATCTCCATCGGCCATCCCTACGGAATGACCGGCGCGCGGCTGGTCGGCCACGCATTAATTGAGGGCAAACGCCGCGGCGTGAGGTACGTGGTGGTGACGATGTGTGCAGGTGGCGGCATGGGCGCCGCAGGCCTGTTCGAAGTCGCGTAACTAACCTTGCGGGTAGCGCCCCGCGTGCTGTCCGGTTCGGTGCGGCGTCAGGCGCCCTGTTAGGTTGGCCTGCCGCTTGCTCGGGCTTTTTGCATCTCGGAGTGCTTACTGCTTCTCTATCTTCGCCACGGTCGCGATACGCTTCCAGCGCTCGACTTCCTCAATTTGGAACTTGCGCATCGACTCCTGACCTGCGGGCATCAACTCGACGTTCTGTCGGTTGAAAAACTCAATAGTCTCTGGCATCGCAATGATGCTCACGAACAGCTCAGACAGCTTGTCGACAATCGGCTTGGGTACGCCCGCGGGTGCCATCGCACCGTTCCATGGCGCAGTGGTGAAATCGGCCACACCCTGCTCCACTGCGGTCGGGATGTCGGGTGCGCCAGGCAGGCGCTTGGCCGAGGCCACGGCTAAGGCGCGAACTTTACCTGAGCTGACCAGCGGCATTGCCGAGGTGATATCGGCCACGCCCATCGACACTTCTCCAACCAACACAGCCCGTACCGTGTCGGGTGCGCTCTTGTAGGGCACGGACAGCATCTGGACACCGGCTTTTTCTGCGAATAATGCGCCCATCATCTGATAGCCAGCGGAGCCCGTGCCGATCGACAATGTGCCGGGCTTTAGCTTGGCCGCAGCGATCAGGCTGGGCAAGGTCTTGTACGGCGAGCTTGCGGGTACCAGCAGCAGGATCGGCGAACGCAGTACCAGCGAGATAGGGACGAAATCCTTCAACGGGTCGTAGGGCAAACTCTTGAATAGCGCGACGTTGGTCGCCAAAGTGGAGTTGCTGCCGAAGAAAATGGTGTATCCATCACGCGGGGCCGACAATGCGGCCTGCACGCCGATAAAGCCGTTACCGCCTCCTTTAGGCTCGATCACTACCGGCTGACCAGTCAGTTCGGTGATTTTTTGGCCAAAAAAGCGCGCAGCCAATTCCGCTCCGCTGCCTGAAGGAAAAGGAATTACAAAGTGCAAGGGCCTTGACGGATAGACCGCCTCCTGCGCTGAGGCCGTGGTGAATGCGGCCAGTTCCAGTGCCAGCGCCGCGCCGCCAGTCAGGCTCTGAAGGGCCTTCCTGCGACTGACTGAGTGCGTATAGTGAGTCATTTGGCGTAGTTCCTTTTTTTAGTTTTCAGGGCGTTGCAATCAATCATCGACGCAACTTTGATCTGCGACTACCTCGGTCCCGCGGGCATCGCAACGACAGGAACGCCGCCGTATCGGTCTGCAAGGTAATGTTTAGGCGGACAAAGTCTTGCTTCGGGTTGAACGCCCAACGAGCTGCCACCAGACCGTAGGGAGTTCATAGTGCCGTGATTGAGATTTCTGAAAGGATATCTATGACGCTACGCTACGCAACCGAACTGCGTCGCAACTTCATCAGTCTCAAGGGCCGATAAACGAGTAATGTTTCACCGGCGGCATTTTTGACTGAGTTCTGCGTGCGTACCAAACCGCGATCGTTTTTCGAGGTCAAACGGGCTTCGATAACTTCACAATGCACGTAAATTGTTTCGCCGACAGATATGGGTTTCTTGGCGTCCAGTTCGAGGTTCAGGAAGGCCAGGCCGGTACCTTCAATCGACGGAAGAATCAGACCCTCGGCCATAGCAAACACCATAGCCAAAGGCACTGGCCGACCAGCAATTGCATTATTTGAACGATCGTGCAAATTGGTAAAGAGGTCTTCGTGGAACCAGGAAAAGCTGATGAAAGCGTTCAGGTCCGACTCAAGAATCGTTCGTCCAGCGCTGCGCCATGAAGTGCCGACAGCGCAGTCCTCGTAAAAAAGTGCGCAGCTCAGCCGGCCAAGATCACTCATATAAAACTCCTGTTGCGTCGATGCGCATTAATATGACTTGGGTAAACCCAGCACTTTTTCAGCGATATAGCTCATGATCAACTGGATGCTTATGGGTGCAATGCGAAGCAGCATGGACTCTCGGAAATAGCGTTCAACGTGGTATTCCTTTGCATAGCCGAAGCCCCCATGCATGAGGACTGCGGTTTCGCAGGCCCTGAATCCAGCCTCTCCTGCGAGGTATTTGGCAGCATTTGCCTCTGCGCCGCAGGGCAACCCCTGGTCGTACTTCCATGCCGCGTTCATCACCATCAGGTTTGCAGCCTCCAACTCCATCCAGCACTTTGCGAGAGGATGCTGCACGCCCTGATTTTTACCAATCGGTCGGTCAAACACAATTCGCTCCTTGGCATACTGGGTCGCCCGCTTGAGCGCAACCCGACCCAGGCCGATGCCAGCTGCTGCTGCCAACGCACGCTCTGGATTCATGCCATGCAGAATATTTCGAAAGCCCTCGCCCTCTTTTCCGATCAGGTCTTCTGCTGGAACGGGCAGGTTGTCAATAAAAAGCTCATTTGAATCGACACACTTTCGCCCTAGTTTCTCGATTTCCTTGACATCCACAAAGCGACGATCCAGGTTGGTGTAAAAAAGACTGAGGCCATCAGTTGGTTTTTTGCAATCTTCCAGCGGTGTTGTACGCGCCAGCAAAAGCATCTTCTCCGTAACCTGCGCGGTGCTAATCCAGACCTTACGACCTGTCACCACATAGTTGTCGCCTTCACGGCGCGCAAAAGTCTTGAGCTGTGTGGTGTTGAGGCCGGTGTTTGGCTCGGTGACAGCGAAGCAGGCTTTTTCCTTGCCGGCAATCAGGGGCGGCAAGATGCGTTGTTTTTGTTCTTCTGTGCCATACATCACCACCGGATTCAGGCCGAAAATATTCATGTGCACAGCCGATACGCCGCTCATGCCGGCACCAGACTCGCTGATGGCCTGCACCACGATGGCGGCCTCCATGACGCCCAACCCCGCGCCACCATATTTCTCGGGCATACACACGCCAAGCCAGCCTGCGTCCGCAATCGCCTTATGGAAATCAAGT
This sequence comes from Polaromonas sp., assembly GCA_025362825.1. Taxonomy (GTDB): domain Bacteria; phylum Pseudomonadota; class Gammaproteobacteria; order Burkholderiales; family Burkholderiaceae_C; genus Polaromonas. Next base: position 5,156 of record JANYFF010000461.1, read on the forward strand.
GGAAAACCTCCATGGCGATCCTTTTCAAGCCAGTAACTGGCGTCAAAATCGGCGCACACGCGGCTCACCGCTTCGCGAATCGCTTCTTGCTCTGGAGTGAAGGCAAAATTCATTGGGTATTCTTTCAGTCAAGTTGGATATTCAAATCATCGACCGTCTTTTTGAAGCGTTCGATTTCCGCTGCAAAAAAAGCAGAGTAATTTTCAGGTGTGGTTGAAATGACGTAGCCGCCTTGTGCGAGAAGAGTCGCCTTCATTTCCGGACTGTTCATGACCTTTGCGATTTCTGCCGCCATACGTTGCACAATTGGTGCCGGTGTTTTTGCCGGTGCCATGACGCCTTGCCAGCCAGACGCTTCGACATTTTGTGAGCCGCCTTGCGCCAGGGTTGGAACATCAGGAAGAACCGGAGAACGTTCACTGGACGTGACAAAAAGTGCTTTGAGTTTGCCCGACTTGATAAGCGCCAATGGCGAATTTACCGAGTCAAACTGGAAGTGGATACTGCCTGCCAGAAGCCCTTGAAGCGCCTCGCTACTGCCTTTGTAAGGAGCATGAACGGCATTTAAACCGTTGGCCTTCAGGACCATTGCCGCGGCTATGTGAGCTAGGTTTCCAGTACCGGGACTTCCATAGTTGAACTTGCCTGGATTCGCACGGAGAACGGCCGCCCATTCGCGGAAGTTGTTGGCGGGAAATGATTCTGCAACAACACAAACCAGGGGTAGTGTTGCCGTGCCGTTTACCGGCGTTAGGTCGCGCAGGGGGTCTATCTGGGATTTTCGGAACAGGGCGGGGCTCAGGGCCAACGCCGAACTGTTGTATAGAAAGGTATATCCATCAGGTGGAGCGTGGGCAACGTTATAAGCCGCTATATTTCCATTGGCACCAGGTCGGTTGACTATCACGACCTGTTGTTTTAATTGCGTAGACAAGCGTAACGCCAATGCGCGTGCCACGATGTCGTTGGGTCCACCAGGGGGGAACCCGACCATCAACGTAATGGGTTTATTGGGCCAGTCCGACTGCGCGCGTGCCAGGGTGGATAACGATAAAAGCGACAGGGTAATCGCGGATCGGCGCGTGATGATTGGCATAGGGTCTCCTCATTTTTTTAGTTGAACCGCTGCTCCGGATGCGAGCAGTTTTTTTATTTCCGGCTCATTCAGACCTGCTTGTGTGAGCACTTCGACGGTGTGCTGCCCCAGGCGTGGCGGCAGGGTGTAGGTTGCCTTGTCGCCGTTGAAGCGAAGAGGTGGTGCCGGCATGACCAGGTCACCCATCAAAGGGTCCTCGATGGTTGTAAAAAACCCGGTCTGTGCAAGATGCGGGTCTTTTTCTAGATCGGCCAAGCGCCGCATCGGGGCTGCAGGAATGTCCAGGCGTTCGCAAGCCTCAAGCCAATCGGGTGTCGATCGCAATGCGATGCAGTTAGCCAGCTCGTTGTATAGAGCGTCGATGTGGTGGGTGCGCGCGGCCATCCCCTCAAAACGCGGATCTTTCTGGAGGTCGATTCGATCGGCCTCTAAAAAAAATCTTTGCCAATGAAGGTCGGAGTAAGGGACGACGCAGACGTAGCCGTCAGTAGTTTTATAGGGGCGTCGCCACTTGGTTACAAGCCGTCCGTATCCTGGCGCGCTCAAGGGTGGGCGAAAGTGTGCACCATAGAAGTGTTCGACCAGCGTGAAGTTCACCATCGATTCCAGCATAGGCATCTCGACGTATGAACCGCAGCCATCCCGGCCTCGCGCGACCAGGGCTATCAGCACAGCTTGCGTTGCAAACAGCGCGCAGGCTTTGTCTGCGATAACGGTGGGAAGGTAGGCAGGCTCGCCCCCCTGAAGTTCGCTGAGCGAGGCGAGCCCGCAAAGTCCTTGAATAATGTCGTCATAGGCAGGCTGGCCCGCATACGGTCCACCTTCTGCGAATCCATGCACGGCGACGACGACAAGTTTCGGGTTACGCTGACGCAGGGTGTCAGGGGCTATGCCCAGGGCAACCATTTTCTGCGGCCGCATGCTGTAGATCAAAACATCGGCGGTGTCTATGAGTACTAAAAGCGCTTCGCGTGCCGCAGCTTGCTTGAGATCCAGAACAATACTGCGCTTGCTGCGGTTCGCCCCGATAAAGGTTGCCGCCATGCCAAGCTCAAGTGACGGCCCAGTGTTGCGCGTTGAATCGCCTCCGGGGGACTCTATTTTTATGACGTCCGCGCCGTAGTCACCGAGCATTTGTGTTGCATAAGGACCCAGCATGACCGTGGTCATGTCCAGGATACGGATCCCGGCCAGGGGTGGAGTTACGGCGACGGAGCGTTCCATTTTTGTGGAAATCATTTGTATTAATAACGGCCGTTAAAAATGACGCGGATGGACGGCGCATCACCGCGGATGTAGGATTGCCAAAAGATTGATGGTAGGCTGCTGGGCTACTATTGGCTAATATTTTTTTACTCCTTATTGATACGATTTTCTTATCATGGATCAATGAACCTCAAACAGTTAAATCAGTTCGTGGTGCTTGCGGAGACGCTAAACTTTCACAGTGCCGCCATCAGGTTGAATATGGCGCAGCCACCACTTTCGGTGTCCATTCGCCATCTGGAAGAGGACATCGGTGAACGATTGTTTCAACGTTCCACCAAGGGCGTACAGCTGACCGCAGTTGGGAAAAGTGTGTTGGAGCATGCGCGGCGCACCATATTCCATGCCGACCAATTCCGTTACGCTGCGCAGCTTGTCGCAGGCGGACAGGTTGGAAGCCTGCGAATAAATTTCGTAGCTTCGTCAACGCTTCGGCTTCTGCCGAGAACCATTATTCACTTTCGGGCCAGCCATCCTAAAGTCAACTTGCGTTTACTTGAGGCCAGCACGGATTCGATCATGATTGGCTTGCGCGACGGGGTTATTGACGTGGGTTTGGTAAGGTCTCCGACACCAACCTATCCGTCCGTGATGACGGTGTTGATTGAGCCTAATCACTATGTTGCCGCGCTGCCGAAAAATCATCCCATGGCGTCCAGGGAACACTTGCGCTTAATCGACTTGCGCGATGAACCGTTCATACTCCCTTCACCTAAAGACGGGTCCGCTGCGTATATGTCAATGATGCTGGCTTGCCAGCAGGCTGGATTTGCTCCTCACATTGTTCAGGAAGCCTCCCATGCACAAACCATTCTTGCTTTGGTTGAGAGCGGTCTTGGCGTCGCCCTCGTCCCCAACCCCTGGAAGGATTTAGTTCCACGGGATGTGGTGTTCATGAACCTGGACGGGATGCCGACCAGCAAGATGGGCATCGCTTTTGCATGTCGCAGGGAAGAAGAGCATGGTGCCTTGGTTCGAGAGTTCCGCAAGTCGATTGAGGCTGCGGCTAGCCAGGTTCCGCTGCGTTTCAGCCCGCCACTTTGAATAAGGCCCGTCTCATTCAGGCGAACTCCGTTGGGCTACTGGTTTTGCAGACACTGTGGTGGTCAAGTCTGGTCTGTCTTAAATAACTTGGCCAGCACAGCTTAGTTGAAAAACGCCACCGACTGCGCCGAGGTGTAGGTCATGAAGCCGGGTGCGCCACCCTCCACCCCGTAGCCCGACTGCTTGCGCGGTTCAAAGTAGCGGGAGGTACCGAGTTCGGGACCTCCTTGCGCCGCCGCCGCGACCGAGGAATAAACCGAGACGCCACCCGCCTCGATGGAGCGCGCCAGCTTGTAGCCGAGGTCTGAACGTGCGGTCCAGATGCTGGCGGACAGCCCGAATTCTGTGTCGTTCGCGAGCGCGATGGCGTGGTTAATGTCGTTGAAGGCTTCGATTGTCAGCAAGGGGCCGAAGACTTCTTCGCGCGAAATGGCGCTGCCAGTGACGAGCCCGGTGACCACGCTGGGAGAGACGAAGTAGCCACGTGGGTCACAAGATGTGCGGGGGCAACCGAGGTCTACTACCTCACCGATGCCACGCGCCAGACCGAAGTAGCCCTCTACGCGATCCAGCTGGGTGCGGCTTGCGACAGGGCCGAGCCGGGTCTCCGCTGCGGCCGGATTGCCGACCGTCCAAGCCGCCGCTGCAGCACGCAGCCCGTCTACCGCCTGCTGCTCGCGACCGCGCGGCAAAATCAGCCGTGTCTTGGCGACACACCATTGTCCGGTGTTCCAGAATGCTGAAAAGAAAATGAAGTTCCAGACCGCTGGATCGTCGAACATGTCGTCCAGCATCACTTGCGGTGACTTGCCGCCGCATTCCAGCAGAACGGGTTTCAGCGAACTCTGAGCCGCGGCCTGGGCGATGACCTGGCCCGTGCGGGTAGAGCCCGTAAAGGTGATCATGTTGACATCCGGATGCGCAGCGAGGGCGTGGCCGACCAACGGACCGGTTCCTAGAACCACGTTGAAAGCACCTTCCGGAATGCCGGCTTCACTGGCTAGCCGCGCCAGCAGCAACGCCGAGCGCGGGGAGTTTTCGGAAGGCTTCACCACGATGGTATTGCCGGCGGCCAGCGCAGGCGCCACGCGCATCAGTACGTTCATGACTGGCACGTTCCACGGAACGATGGCGCCGACCACACCCCTTGGGCGCCTCCACACCACCCCCAGTCGGCTATCTTCTGCCCGGAAGAGGTCGCCTTGAGTCTTTTCGATCATGTTGGCATAGTTGCGAACCAGATCTGCAGCGGTGGCGTTGAGCGCAGCAGCATCGGCCCAGGGGCGTCCGACCTCCAGCATCTCTAGCAGCGTCAACTGCTCCGCGTGTGCTGCGATCCTGTCGGCAAAGGCCAGCAGCATGCGCTTCCGGTCCTTGCCGCTGAAGCGGCCCCAGACCTTTGTGAAACATACGCGCGCGGACGCGACCGCAGCATCGACGGTAGCTGCGTTGCCTAGCTCGGTGTCGCCCAGGCTGCTGTCGTCAGCGGGGTTGCGGTGCTCCATCTGGCCGGCAGCGGACTCCAACTCGCAGCCGTCAATCCAGGAGCGGTGCAAGCTGCTCAGCAGACCTTCGGCCTGTGTAGCGACATCAGAATTAATCATATGGTTACTTGGCAGAAAGGCCGCCGAAGTACGGGTCGTGATTCGTCGCTTACTGTTTCTCGATGTTCGCGTCCGCCGCGATCTGGATCCATTTGGCGATCTCTTCGCGCTGAAAGGCTCGCATGGGTTCCGCGCCCCCCTTCAGGATCTCCACATGCTGCTCGCTGAAAAAAGCGCGTGTATCGGGCATGGCCATGATCCGCTCGAAAATTGCGGATAACTTGGTAACGATGGCTTGCGGCACACCTCTGGGAGCGATGATCGCGTTCCACGGTGCGGCGGTGTATTCCGGTACGCCCGCCTCGGCGGCGGTAGGTACATCGGGCAGTCCAGGGTTGCGCCGTTCCGAGGCGATTGCCAGCGCGCGTGCCTTGCCGCCGCGGATCAAGGGCATTGCCGATGTGATGTCGACCACGCCCATCTCCACCTGACCAGAGATAGCTGCAAGGACTGTTTCGGCGGCGCTCTTGTACGGAACATTGATGTAAGTGAAACCGGCCTTGCGTGCCAGCAGCGCACCCATCAGGTGATAACCGGCCGAGCCAGAGCCGATGGTGTGCCGATCAGGCTGGGACTTGGCGGCGACGACAAAATCACCCAACTTTCTGAGCGGCGATCCCGTCGCAGTCAGAAATACAATCGGCGATTGAATAACCAGAGACAGAGGCTGAAAGTCGACCAGCGGGTCGTATGGCAGGGTCTTTAGCAAGGCCGCGTTGGTCGCGAGCGTGGCATTGCTTCCAAACATGAGCGTGTACCCGTCAGCCGGGGCCGCGAGGACGGCCTGCACAGCAATGATGCCATTTGCGCCGCCCCTCGAGTCGATCACTACCGGCTGGCCAGTAATCTCGGTGAATTTCTTGCCAATGAAGCGCGCGGACAACTCGGTACCTCCGCCGGGAGGAAAGGGCAGTATCCAGCGTACGAAGCGGTTCGGATAGTCGTTTTGCGCCAACGCGTTATGACTAACTGCCGGCAGTAGGGCGCCGGCCGTCAGTGTCAGGACGTCCCGCCGCTTCAGGACAGGTTGCGCGGCATTTTTGTTATTCATGGCATCTCCTTGTTGATGTGCCGAAAGATGTCAATCTGGTCCCTTGCCACGACGTAGCAGCCTCTGAAAGGCCTGCACTGTGCGTCGCCAGAAGCTGCGCCCTACTGCGCCGGCAAGCGCGGCGGCGGAAAGGGTGTTGTCAGCGTTGGCCGGCGCTGCCACCGCCGAACCTGATGCCATGTGCTCTCCGAATCGACGGGAGAACTCGCTGAGCAGTGCTTCCGTGACAACCGCGCCGCCAGTCCTGGCGAATTCCGCCAGGACGCCGGTCAGTTGGGCCTCAGAGACCATATCCACCCGCGTCACGATGCGGTTTTTCTGGAGGCCGCCCTCGCGCAGGCTGTACCGAAGCTTGACGGCCATCCGCGCGCCCCTTACGTCGCCGGTCGCCGTTCCAGACAACTCTCCCGCATGCTCCGCAGGCGTAACGCGCTGCATCAGCGTGCCCTTGAAATTGAGGCGCTTGGGGCCGAAAGCCACCGTCAGGGTGGCCGGGTAGGTCCCGTCGGGCTGCACCAGGCCTACGCTGGCGCCCGGTAGGAAGCTCGCCATAAGAGGAACGTCCGCGAATTTGGCGATGACTTCATCAGGTGTGCCCGTGAGCAGAAATTCGTTTTTAAACTCCATCGGGTCAAGCTTGGTGTGCGGCGCCCGGGCGCAATAGAGGGATGCGGTTTTGCTGGCCAAGGAACAGGCGCCCATAGGAGTCGCTGACCTCGGTAGGCGAGATCCGCGCGTCAATGACAAATGGCCCCTTGCTTTGCGCGGCCTTGGCAATCGCCTCGGCAATGTCAGCCTCCGCGCTGAGTCGTACGCCGTCTCCGCCAAAGCTTTTGGCGATGGCGACAAAGTCGGGCGAGTGCCAGGACGCGTTGCTCGGGTCTCGGCTTTTCCATTTGAGCTTGAGCACTTCGGCCCCGTAGCCCGAGTCGTTCATGATCAGGACGGCGAGGCGAACGCCCTGCTCTGCAGCGGCGTGCAGCTCCTGAATAGCTTGCAGTACACTGCCATCGCCCTCGACCACCAGCGTGAACGATTCTGGTCGGCCTACAGCCGCCCCGATGCCGTGGGCCAGGCCGAGACCAATGCTGCCGAACGCTACCGAATGCTGGAACCTGGCCCCCGCAGGAAGCATGAGGTGCGCTATCGACCAGGACCAGAAATGCCCGCCACCACTGACGACTTGCGAGCCCTCGGGAAGTGCCGGTGAGAGACAGCGCATCAGCTTACGAGGGTCGAGACCATCCGTGGGCGCTGGTGGTGTCTCGGCCGGCGTTTGCAGCACGGTCCTGGTGTCCACGGTTCTAAAGCCCTCGCGCTGCGCGCTGCCTGAAAGGATTCTGGTGAGCGCCTCGGCTGTCTTTAAGGCGTCGCCCTGAAAGTAGTGGCCGGGTGAGTTGCCTATGGTGGACGGGAACGGCTTGACGTCGACCCGTACGACTTCCGCGTTGGGAAACAACATGCCCCCCTCACTGGTGTAGAAGTTGAGTGAGGCGCCGAGGCCCAAAACGAAATCGGCCTGGGCCATGAGCTGTTCGGTGGGCGCACTGCTGAACGAGCCGGATACGCCGATGTCCCATGGGTTACCGCAGAAATAGCCCTTGGCCAACAGTGATGTCGCCAAGAGCGCGCCGGTTGTATCGGCCAGCCTTTCGATGGCTTCGCGTGCACCCGCCAGCACGGCGCCACGCCCCGCAATAATGACTGGATTCCGGGCTTGTGCAAGACGTTCGGCGAGCATCTGCAGTGCTTCTTCGGAAGGGGGGTAAGCACGGTTAGGCACGAAGCCGATCGACGGCTTGTAGTCCCAATCCCAAGGCAGTTCGGCGTCCCACAGGGCCGATGGCATATCCAACACGACGGGGCAGCTTTTTGTCCGTGCCGTGTAAAAGCCCTCGGCAATGTCTTCCGCCATGCTGTCCAGACTGGAGATCGACCGATATTTGCATTCGCACGCTTGCACAAAGCGTCGCTGGTCCATGGCCTGAAGGCCAGCCTTGCCGCCATCGTCGATATAGTGGCCGGTAAATATGACCATGGGCGTCTGTGCGCGCGCGGCCGTAATAAGCGCATTCGCACAATTGGCTAGCCCCGGCCCGCATGTCACGGTGCAGACGCCAAGACGCCCGGTGGCCTTGGCATAGCCGTCGGTCATGAGAACCGCGGCGCCATCGTGCCTGGACCAGATCACGCGGCTGCGGCCGTTTTTCACTAGGGCGTCCCAGATGGCCATATTGGCATCGCCCATCAGTCCGAATACTGGCCCATCAGCCTCGACTGCTAGGGCGTCGGCCACTGCTTCGCTTACTTTCATCTCAAGTCCCGTACTTTGATAAAACTCATGATACTTATTAAGCAACAAACATGCAATATAAAATACCCGGGTAAATACTCAATAAAAGACCTGGTTTTTATTCAACAAAAAGTAAAAGTATTTACTGCTGTGGTCAGTTGTTGCAGGAAAAAATTAATACGAAAAAAAGGTTGAGGCCTCTGCTTGCACTGATGCACGGCAGGACGGCGAGGTGTAAATATGTTTCACAGAGGTCTGGTCGGTATTGCCCAATGCCGCCCAAGCTTGACGAGGTCGCCGCCAACCGAAAACTGAACCGGTGCTTTACTTGCCGGGGTTAAATGTTGGGCGAGGGATGCACAACGTGATCACTATGGAAATGTCGGAGGGAATCAGGCTTGTGTATCTACGCGACGAGATGTAGCTGCATGAAATAACCCAGTGCTCGGCTTGTCGCTCAGCCTGGTGCGTCGCCGTCCAGGGGCGTCAAAGGCTGATGCGTTGTGGGCCAAACAGAATTGACGCTCCGCACGCGCATTGTTTGTGTGCATCAAGGTCAGCGGCGATGCCCTTGCAGATCTCGCTCCGACCCTATGAAGGCTTCACATCCGTTTGGGCTGATCCTGGCGAAGCCAATGCCAACCTTTCGATCAAGCTCACGGTGACCTCCAAGCATTGGAAGCGAAAAGTCAAATATGAAAATACGCCAAACCACCTACAACCACTCCCAACAGGCCGAGTGACCACACCGCTTTCTCTAGCCATCTGCGTTTGGTCAGCAAGGCAATGGCCGCCATTGCAATCGCTATTTGCAATGCAGTTGTCGCCTGCGCCCAACGGTGATGCTGGTGCATTTGAGCCTCACTCTGACGATCAAAGTCTGTTGACTCGTTCTCGAGCTTTTCAGCTTCCAGTTTAATTTCAGCAGCTTCTGTCTGGTAGCGCTTCACTTCAGCCTCGTAGAACGGCTTGCGGGATTCTGGCGCCGTATCAATTCCCAGCGAACTTAGGTTTTGCTTGTTACTTTTGGCCTGGTAATAGTTCCACTGATTGGACGCTCCTGTTTTCCTGATTGCCGCATCGTTCTTGAGTAATGCGGCATTAGCCTGCGTAGCACCCGCCATGTATGAAAACATGGCGCCAACGGTTGCAAGGACGGCAGTCATGACCGCCAGTTGTCCAGCCATGCCGCGAGGTTCACGTTCTGCAGCTTCGTCCATCTGGTCTTCATGCGCGCCGCGTACTTCAAACTCTTCTGCCATCGCGTTCTCCGAATCGTTGGTTGAGCGCCAATATAACCTTTGCCAACACACTGCACAGACAGAGGCATACAAGCGCGCGACTAAAAATCTGATGCTCAAGAATCATGGAGCGCCTGCGAAGCAGGGAAGCGTCCTGTTGTCGGCTTTGGTCCCGACGTCTGCCCTGATTTCAAGATCACACAGCCAGTGCAGTGCTAAAAAATGGCTTTACCAGGTTGCCTACCGGTTGGCAGTCTGCAGCGTCGTCCGATGGACGGACAGCAGTTCCTGTCTGTCGTTCTGTTCGATGGCACCGCTGCGCAGGCGTACCAGGGTTTCATGTGCGATGTCGCCGCTCACGCCGGGCGCGACCCAGATATTGCGCTCCAGCCGTGCCCCTAACTGCAGGTTGTAGCCGCGCGCTTCAAGCTTGAAGGTGTCGAAGGTACCGGCCGGCACGGTAATGGTTTCGCGCGCCACTACCTTGACGTCATAGCGGAAGGTATAGACCACGCCGCCCGGACGAGACTGCTTGAACATGGTCTGCCATTTTTTGCCGACGTAAAGTTCGGCTGGATAAAACTGCCGCGGCGTGCTGAAGCCGCCGCGCGGATTGACGATGGTGTTTCCCATCGTGTCCGATGCGTACTCGCCATTGTTGTACTCGACCCTGTCAGCGTTGACGTCCACGGCGGTGACCTTCATGGTCAGCGGCTTGCCGAGTTTGGTGAACAGGTCAATCACCTGGTAGCCGTAGGTGTCGCCGATCTGGTAAGCGCGCTGGTGCTCCTGATAGCCTTTGAAGTAGGGCGTTACTGCGAAGCTCGTCACTTCGGCCTCCGGTGGCAGCTGCACACGCGCTGCCGCCACGGTTTCTTTAGCCAGACGTGCAGTAGTCTGGCTTTTTTCTACCTCCAGCCGAGCCATTGACAGGCGGGCCTGCTCGACCTTCAGCGCTTCGGCCGTCGCTTGTTCAAGGCGTTGCTGGTCTGCGAGTTGCGCGCGTGTCGCTGCCTCCTGCGCCTGCAGTTGCGCGCGCCGGGTGTCTTCGGCCTGCGCCGTCGCCATGCGTTGCGCTTCGGCGCGCTCCTGGGCAATCCGGGCGGCCTCTGCCTGCGCAGCAGCCAGACGCTGTGCTTGTACCCGGGCTTGTTCGGCCTCTTGCAGTGCGCGGGTTGAAGCCGCTGAGGTGATTCTTTCAGCTTCCAGCTGCGCTGCGCGTGCCCGCGCTTCCTTGCGCTGCTGTTCGGCAAGTTGTGCAGTTTGAGCCTGAGCCTGAGCGCGGCGTGTTTCTTCAGCCTGTGCTGCAGCAAGGCGCTCTGCCTGGGCGCGTTCCGAGGCGACACGCTCGGCCGCAATGCGCTCGCTTTCGGAACGGGCGGCGGCCTGTCGCTGCAGGGCTGCCCTAGCCTGCTCTTCTTCCTGAACTACCCTGGCGGCGGCAAGCCGTTCGGCTTCCAGTTTTGCCAGCCGGATCTGCATCTCCTTTTGCTTTTGTTCAGCAAGCCGCGCAGCCTCGGCCTGCTGCGCTGCGATGCGGACGGCCTCTTGGCGCTCGGCTTCCTGCTTTGCCGCCGCCAGGGCTGCAGCCTGCAGTCGCGCGCGCTCGGCCTGTTCTGCCGCAACGCGCTGGGCTTCAGCTCTTTCGGCTTCCTTTCGTGCGGCGTCCACCCGGGCCTGCACCTCGCGGCTGGCTTCGGCGGCTGCCGCTGCGGCACTGACGCGTTGCGCCTCCTGCTGGGCCTGCGCGGCCAGCAGGCGATTCAGCCGGGCCTGTGCCAGTTCGCTGGCACTGCCGCTGGGAAACTCGCGAATGAAGTTACCGAGCTGCACGTGGTCGTTGCTCGACTTGACGGTCAGCCAGCTGGCGATTTCACGGTCCAGCAACTTGTCCTGCTCGGCGTCGGTCAATATTTTCCGTTCGTTCGGGAAGAGGTAAAAGTCTTCTTCAAGAGACGTGCTCTCCCATGGAATCTGCCGGCCATTTGACGCTAGCCGCACGCTGACCCGCACGCGTTTGAAGGCATCTTCTAATCGGGCGCCGCGTACCGCAAACTCGCGCAGCAAATTGCTGGTGTACAAGCCGTTCTCGCCTTCCCCGTCCATCGCCACATTGCCCGGCGATGTCGCAAATGCCAGCAGGCTGCCCACCGGCGCGTCGAACTGGCTAAGGCCGCGCGCGGACGGCTTGTAGTTGCCGGCAAACGGATCGTCACGGCAGGCGTCCAGGATGACCAGGAAGCTGCGGCCCTTGGCTTCTTCCATGTAAGCCAGCAGTTCGCTGACGTCGACGGTTTTTTTCTTGATGTCCTCGGCGGTACGAATGTCGGCAGAGACCGGCACAAGATAGTTGCGCCACTCCTGTTGCAATCCGTGACCGGCGTAATAAAACAGGCCGAATTTGACCTTTGGGTCCTTGATGGCTTTGCCGAACCGTGCCGCGGCTTCGCTCAGTTGGGCCTGCGACGTGTCCATTTGCTGGTCCACCGTGAAGCCAGCCTGTCGTAGCAGTTTGGCCATGGCCTGCGCGTCGTTGCGCGGGTTCATCAGGGGTGCCTTTGGGTAGGCGGAGTTTCCTACGACGAGTGCAATGCGATCGCCGTTCTGAGCCCAGGTCAGCGAGACAGAGCCCAGTAGCAGGACGCAGGAGAAAAACCTGGTGACGGCGGCCATGGTGTCAGTGCTTGTGATGACGGCTTGCGAATTCTGAAAAGAAGCCCGCGGAGGCGACCGCAGGCTTCTCCTCCAGGTTAGGGCCTCAATTTCTCCATGACACGGTGTTGTAGCGCCGTGAGCGAGCCTGATAGCTCCGGAGGCCGACAATACGCCTGTCATTGATATTGCTAAGTGCCGGGTACTGGGTCTGGCCATTTGCCGCGCAGACAGTATCGGTCGGGTAGCCACTGTTCTGGCTTGTTGGCCGTGCGGCAAGAGCAGCGCTGCCTTGAACACCTGCGGTTTGATTCCAGTTGCGGAAGCTGTTGGTTGCCGTAAATGCGCCACTGCTGACAACCACCGATTCTACAAAGGCGGCATTGGCATTGTTGAGCCACTGCACGTTGAAGGCGCTAGCGGCTGAATTGATGGCAGGTGAAGAAACCAGTGGCAAGCTTGGACTAACGTCATTCCACTGGGCCGAGGCCAGGTTGGATGGCGACTCCACTGCCGACTGAATCCTGGTGAACTCGGTAACAGTCGTTCCATCGCCAAGGAAAATATCCGCCTGGTAACGGCCAAAAGCACTCAAGCTGGAAAAATCAGTGATGTTGGGTTTGGCGCGATTGGAAAATGCTCCCTGGCTGATGGAATACCATGGTGCCGTTACACCATCGGAGGCCAGTACTGATGCAAGGGTGTACTCATTGCCGCCGCTGAAGGTGGTTGTAAAGGAGGCTGGCGTCGTCGGCATGATGCCGCTGGCATTGGCAATGGTCAGGTAGGTGTTGCCACCGCAAACACTGGAGTTGTTGTTCACCAATACAAGCCCCGCAGCAGGTAAGCCTGGACCGGTGATTTTTGCCGCCAGTACATTTGCCGATACCCATTTCCGTGAAGGAATATCAAACTTTGTAGGGTTGAAAAAGGTGCGAATGCCGGAAGCGTAAATGCTTGGATCGTCCAGTCCTGCGGAATAGTTGCCGGTGGAAGTCGAACCTGACACAGACACCAGAAAAGTCCCCGCTGGCAGGCTTGCGGTGATGGATGTTGCAGTCGATGGATTAAAGCCCAGTATAAATTTGCCTGTTGTGGACGTTAGTGCGTTGTTGCCCGCGCGTGCAGGATTGGTCTGTACATACTTGTCATAGCGCGCTTCGACTGAGAAATCATAGTTGCGCTGGTTGCCGGCCAGGATCCAGTTGCCTGCCGCGGCCCCGCTGAGGGAGTCGTCCCGCTTGAAGATGACGGTCTTTGTATATTCGATAGGGCTTGGGAACGAGAAGGTGCTGCTGGTGGTGTCGTAATAGGTTCCCACCAATGGCTGACGGATAGTTATTTCCACTGCAGCGAGATCATCGAAAGAAGCTGTCGAACCTCCATATTTCCCAACATACAGCAAGACGGGGTTCCTCATGGTGCTTCCAGGAACATGGCAGAAGGTTGATCCGCATTTGTAGCTGACCAGCGTCTTGAAGGACTCGTCAATGTCCATCGAGTTATTTAGATAGTTCGATGAGATCAGGTTGTTGACAAGGGTGGGGCAGGTTGAGTTTGGCAAGGTGTTTGGATCAAGCGCAAGACATGAATTCATCACGTTGATCCAGTTGTTCAGTTTTCCGTAAGTCAACACCGGCGAGTTGCTGGTACTGACTGCACTGGTCGTCAGGGGCGAAGCCGCGCTGATTTCAGTGGTGATGGCCGTATCGACCGACACCAGTTTGGGTCGCAAAACGGTGCGGCCTGTCTGTGCATCGCGCGTGTGGGTGATCGACTCAATGATCGTGTCGACACCCGTGCCGTCATAGGCATAAACCGACTTGATGGGATCAAAAGCCGTGTTGGTAATGCCGACCGATGCCAGCGCTGCAGAGACCGAAGCAATCAGGTCCTTGCGAGCTTGGGCCAGTTTGCTCACGTCAATCTTGGAGCCGTCAAAGTTTTTGTCGGTGCCGGGTACGGTGCCGCTGACCACGACATCGGAAACGATCTTGTCGGTCAGTGGGTTGATGTTGATGCGTACGGCCTTGCCGGGCGCTACCGTTTCCTCTGTAACTGAAGTCAGTACGTTACCGCCTGCATCGATGACTTTAGCTACGATAGGGGATTTGAATCCTGTGAACCTCACAAAATAAATGCCGTTGATGTCGGTTAGTCCGGACACGGACTTTCCGGTCGCATCCGTGACGACAATGACCGCTTTTTTCAGGGGTGCGCCGTCGCCTGCACCGCCGCCCGCGCCGCCGCCGCCATCGCCGCCGCCGCTATCGCCACCCCCGCCCGCGGTGCCGTCATCGATAAATCCGAAAGTTGCAGCGGCTGCAGCCAGATCGACGGGTTCTTGTGGGGCAAGTGCGTCGGCGGCAACAGTAGCACCCCCGCTCCCGCTCCCGCCACCGCAACTGGAAACCAGTGTGGCCGCGACGACCGCCGCAGTGAGTGTGAAAAATTTCCAACTGCGCATGTTGTTCTCCTCAATCAGGTGGGTTTTGTAAATGCTGGAATTATCTGTAAACTGAAGTAACAATCTACAGCATCCAAACATGCTTGTCATCCCCCATTTTGGTGAATAAGAAGTGCACGTTTCCGCTGAAGATAGGTACTTTTCTCGTAATATAGATGCATTGACTGAGGAGATCTATGAGGTTGCACAACCGCGTGCCGCACACGCCCGTCTTCCTTCTTTCATTCACTTTGCTCGGCGTTGCGGCAGCCTTCCCCGCCCAAGCGACGCAGTTTTTTGCCATCAAGGGTCAGGTACAACTGCAACGGGTGCAAACGGTATCAACGGCAGTTGTGGGCATGCAGCTCGAAGAAGCCGATGTCATCGTTGTCCCGCCGGAGGCCGAAGCGCTGGTTCACTTTGACGATGGCGCGCAGATGGTTGTGCGGGGTGACTCGCAGGTCAGTTTTACGCGCCTGTCCCTGACCGGCCCGCCGACGCAGCGTCAGAAAACCCTGCGACTGTTGATGGGAAGCATGCGCTACCTTTCCGGTAAAAGCACACTGGGCAACCGCGTTAGCTTTGAGAGCAAAAGCGTCGTCATCGGGATTCGCGGCACTGACATTGAAATCGCCGTTACTGCTGAGGGTCTGGATGGCAATCCGGCCGGTACTTATCTGAAGGT
>JANYFF010000463.1 GCA_025362825.1 Polaromonas sp.
ATGCCCTTGAGGGTGCTCATGACCTTGTCTGCGTCAGTTGTGCCCGCAGTCTGCACAGCCTTCAGGTAGTTGGTGGCAGCTGAGTAGTCGGCGGCCTGCAGGCTTGAAGGCATGCGCTTGTATTTTTCAAAGAAGCGTTTAGCGAACTTGCGCGATGCGTCGTCCTGGTTCCAGTACCAGCTGTCTGCCAGTTGCAGGCCTTCGGTATTGGCCAGGCCCAGGCTGTGCACGTCGTTGATGAACACCAGCAGGCCGGCGACCTTCATGGTCTTGGTGATGCCGAATTCCTTAGCCGCCTTCATGGCGTTGGTGAAGTCACCGCCTGCATTGGCCAGCGCCAGGATCTGGGCTTTGGATGACTGGGCCTGCAGCAGGAAGGACGAGAAGTCAGATGCGTTGAGCGGGTGCTTGACGGAACCGACGACGCTGCCGCCGTTGGCCTTGATCACGTTGGTCGCATCCGACTCCAGCGAGTAGCCGAAAGCATAGTCAGCCGTCAGGAAGTACCAGCTCTTGTTGCCGGCCTTGACCAGGGCGGAGCCTGCCACCTTGGCCAGCGATACGGTGTCATAGGCATAGTGAACGCTGTAAGGCGAGCAGTCTTCATTCGTCAGGCGGGCAGAGCCGGCACCAATTGCGATAAAAGGACGTTTCTTTTCGTTGGTGACCTTGGACATGGCAATGGCTGTACCGGAGCTGGTGCCGCCAATCAGCATGGCCAGGTTGTCCTTGTCAATCCATTCGCGGGCCTTGGACGAGGCAACGTCAGCCTTGTTCTGGTGGTCGGCGCTCAGTACTTCAATAGGACGGCCGAGGACCTTGCCGCCAAAATCCTGCGCCGCCCACTTGACCATTTCTGCACCGGCAGGTCCGTCAATGTCGGCATACAAGCTGGACATATCGGTAATGATGCCGATCTTGACGGGGCCGGTATTTTGCGCCAGGACCGGAGCAGATGCGAGCGCGCCAAGGGCCATTGCGGCGACGAGTGCTTTTAGTTTCATGAAAGTCTCCTGTTGAGGGTGTTGAGAAGTTAAGCGAAAAAATGGATCGAGGGCTGGCCGGGTGACAACTGTTCAGACGCCCAGATACTCTTGCAACATGCCCATGTTGGCGGTCAGCTCGTGCTGCGCAAACTGTTTGACGATGGTGCCATGCTCCATGACATAAAAACGATCAGCCAGCGGCGCGGCGAAGCGGAAGTTCTGCTCGACCAGCACGATGGTGTAACCCTTGGCTTTCAGCGTCAGGATCATCTCGGCCAGCTTTTGCACGATGACGGGCGCCAGTCCTTCGGAGATTTCATCGAGCAGCAGCAGCCGTGCGCCGGTGCGCAGGATGCGGGCCACGGCCAGCATCTGCTGCTCGCCACCGGACAGCCGCGTGCCGGGACTGGAGGCGCGCTCTTTCAGGTTGGGGAACATGGCGTAAATCTCGTCGATGCTCATGCCGCCCGGCGCAATGGTCGGCGGCAACATCAGGTTTTCTTCGGTCGTCAGGCTGGCAAAAATGCCGCGTTCTTCAGGGCAGTAACCCACGCCCATCCGCGCAATCTTGTGCGGCGCCAGCTTGATGGATTCTTCACCTTTTATCTTGATCGAGCCCTTGCGCGAGCCGGTCAGGCCGACGATGGCGCGCATGGTCGTGGTGCGTCCGGCGCCGTTGCGGCCCAGCAGTGTCACGACTTCACCTTCGTTGACCGTCAGGTTCACGCCATGCAGGATGTGCGACTCGCCATACCAGGCGTGAAGGCCTTCAATTTTCAGGAGTTCTTTTGTCATCAGTGTCCGCCTGCCAGTTCTGTGTTGGCCGTGCCCATGTAGGCCTCAATCACCAGCGGGTTTTTGGCTACCTCGGCGTACGGGCCGTCGGCAATGATGGCGCCGCGCTGCAGCACCGTGATGCGGTCGGCAATCGACGAGACCACGTTCATGTTGTGTTCGACCATCAATATGGTGCGGCCCGCGGAGACTTTTTTGATCAGTTGCGTGACGCGGTCCACGTCTTCGTGGCCCATGCCCTGTGTGGGTTCGTCGAGCAGCATGAGCTCGGGCTCAAGCGCCAGTGTGGTGGCCAGTTCAAGTGCACGCTTGCGGCCGTAGGGCAGGTTGACGGTCATCTCGTCGGCAAAGCTGCTCAGGTCTACGGCAGCCAGCAGTTCGCGGGCACGCTCATGCAGGTGGAACAGCGAATCTTCGGCCTTCCAGAAGTGAAACGAGGTGCCGAGGTTGCGCTGCAGCGCGGCACGCACGTTTTCAAGTACGGTCATGTGCGGAAAAACGGCCGAAATCTGGAAAGAACGCACAATGCCGCGCCGGGCGGTTTGCGCAGGTTTTTCAAACGTGATGTCGGTGCCATTGAAGGTGATACTACCGCGTGTAGGCTGCAGGAACTTTGTCAGCAGGTTGAAGAATGTGGTCTTGCCTGCACCGTTGGGGCCGATCAGCGCGTGGATATGCCCGCGCTGGACCTTGAGGTCCACATTGTTGACGGCGACGAATCCCTTGAATTCTTTGGTCAGGCCGCGCGTTTCAAGAATGTACTCAACTGACAAATGATTCTCCGGCGGGGGGGATAAAAAGCAGGCCTTGCATGGTGCAGCATTCTTGCTGCAGTCGTGGCAGGTACCCACTCCTGTTAAACACAGGTGGTGATGGTAGCCAGCGCCTTTGGGTGGCGATACCGGGTAAGACCCTTAGGTAGTTTTGCGTGATGGACGACCCTGAGCGCCGGCGCATCCGGAAAGCGCCCGATCGCCCCGCAAGCTCAATCGCCAGAAGGATGACCTGTCACGCCCGCAGCCCTGTCAGAGGAAGTCGCCAGAACCCGGCTATGCGCGCAAACGCACAGAGGCGGCGCAGTGGCCGGCGTACCGTTAAAAGCATCGATGGCAGGGTGATTTTGGGCGTACCCGCTCCTGATGTCCTGCCGCCGTAGCGATGGCTCGATCTGCCGAAGCTTTCTTTTCGGCCAGAAGCTGATCAATTCTGGAGCTTGCCCGCACACGTGCAGGCAGTTTTTTTACATGCTCACATTGAAAGAACCATCATGAACTATTCAACACTGATCGCAGCCGCAGCCTTACCACTCGCCTTGAGCGCCTGCCTGTCGCTACCGGCAGGTCCCGCCGGTCCACAGGGAGATCGG
>JANYFF010000405.1 GCA_025362825.1 Polaromonas sp.
AAGCCGGGTGACCGGGGTCCAAGTCTTTTATGTGCCATGTGATACGGGCGAACTCGGGTTTGAGTTGTCTGCGGGCTTCAGGCGTCAGCACTGACAGGCTGGCTTGCAGGTTGATGCGGCGCGGTGAAATCGAAATGCCGCTGTCCATGCGTGCGGCAAAAACAATACAGTTGCTCTTTTCAAGTGCGGGTACCTCACATGCGTTGCCGCCAAAGCTGCGCTGCAGGCGCGCTACCCACACGGGATAGTCTGCATCGTCATAGTGCAGGTTAACGACCAGCACACCGTCCGGCTTGAGCGCCGCAAAGCAGTCGTCGTAAAACTCCTGCGCGCACAGTGCTGCAGGCTGGCCCTGGTGGTCAAAGCCGTCAATCAGCAACACGTCAAAGCGGGCGGTTTGCGTAGCTAGATAGGCAGCGCCATCGGCCTCAAGCACTTTAAGGCGGGCATCGTCCTCAGGCACGGCAAACTCGCGGCGCAAGGCCATAACGTGAGGGTTGATCTCCAGCACGGTCAGGCAGCTGGCCGGTAGCTGGAAGTAACAAAACTTGGCCAGCGAACCACCGCCCAGCCCGACCATGCCAATGCTGGCAGGCGCGCTTTGCAGCAGCAAAAAACCCATCATGGTGCGGGTGTAGTCCACCTCAAGCTGGCTGGGTTTTTGGGTGTTCATGCGGCTTTGCAGCTCGCCCAGGCTGAAGTGCAAGGACTTGACCTGTCCATCGTCATGCACAAAGGGTTTGACCATACCTTGCGCGTCAGGTGCTGCCGCGCTGGCGCTCATGCCGGGCAGCTCGTTAAACGTGGGCCAGGAGGTCATCCGCGTGAGTGTAGGCGCTGACATGCCGTTAACATGGTGCGTAGATGGCTGAAAAACCGGTTAAAGAACGCAAACAGCGTGGACATCACTACAGCGTCTATGTAATCGAGCTTGCGCCCGAGGTCTGGAACATAGGGCGCTTTCGGCGCTGCAACCCCGACTACATCCTGGGCAAGCCCTTTGTCTATGTCGGCATGACGGGGCTTGATGTCGACCAGCGCTTTGACAAACATAAGGCGGGTATCCAGTCCAACCGCTATGTGCTCGACTTTGGACTTCGTTTGTTGCCAAAACTGTACGAGATGTACAACCCCATGCCCTATGACGGCGCAAGAGACATGGAAGTTGAACTCGGCATTGCTCTGCGCGACGCGGGCTATGGTGTCTGGCAGGCCTGAAACGCAAGAGCGGAAACGGCTTGCTGCCTATTCGACGATGTTCACCGTCAGGCCGTTGGCATCGCAAAATTGCGTGAGGATGTCGGCGACGCCGGCGTCGGACAGCGTGGTTGAAAGTTCCACAATTTTGTTGTCACTGCCTTTGTGGCTGTCGCTAACGGTGACCCCGGCCGTGCTGTCTTTGGCAGCCAGCAACGCCTGCAGCGATGGGCCCAGCTTGTGCATGACAGCTCCACGCTGGCCAGCATCGGCGGTTGACGCAGCGCTGTAATAGAGTTCGAAGGAAAAGTTGGTGGTGGTGGTCATGGGGGAAGTTTGCGCGGGTTTTGCACCGCTGGCTGTAGGGTGGCGTCGCGAGCCGGCAGCTGGTCGCACGGGCTATACGGTTTCGGGTTCGTCTTGCGGCAGCGGCTGTGCCTGACGGGCAGCAGCTGACGCGGTTTGCGAGGCCACTACATGCAGCGCCTGCGCCACCACGCCGTGCGTATCGACGGGCCGCAGCCAGCGCTGCATGATGAGCTTTTCGCAGCTGCGCCTGGTCATCGAATGCGGCTGGCCGCCATGGCTCAGAAACATGAACAGTGTGGCCTTGGTGCTGGCCCACATGAGTTGCGCACGCAACCACTGGTGCTTTGAATAGAGATCTACCCAGCTGCCTGTTCGCAGGCTCAGCAATATCGCCTCGGCTTCTTCGTACGTGTGGCCCGGTGTCTTGACCGCCTCAACCGTCGCTGCTTCAACACCGGATGTCTGCAGGTCCGCAGTCTGGGCGCTTTTGATCGCGCTGTCGGCCACGCTTGCGGCGGCAGGGTCGGGTGAGCCATCCATTTCGGCCAGCTCGCCGGGCCCTGTGGGCAAGGTGTCTTCAAAACCGGCCGCATCAAGGTCATCGCGCCCCAGCCAGGGCTGGCCGGCGGTCTGCGCACGCACTATGTCGCGGCGCTCCTGTGGTGTAGAAGCCAACTCTTCGGCTTCCAGCAGCGGCATGGCGCTGGATTCTTCCGCATCGCGGCGGCTCTTGAGCCTGCGCAGCTTCAGGACGGGCTGGTGAAGTTTCATCAGCGCTTCAAAAAACTTTTCGTTTTCACGGCGATCCTGGCCCAGCATCTGCAGGCCGGTGTGCAGTTTTTCCAGCAGGCCCGGGATCATTTCAATCAGTTTGGCGGGGCGCTTCAGCGTGACGTCGCGCTTGACGCTCCAGAGCAGGTCGGGCACCACGGAGCCAAAGCCTTCAGGGTCCACCTGGTTGCGCTGGTCCACCAGCCTGGCATGGGCCATGGCCAGCGACCAAGGGCCAAACAAAAAGTCGAGTACCACACCGGGCACATGGTCGAGGTCAGAGCGGGCGCTCAGGTCAAAGGAGATCTGGTCGGCGCGCTCCTGGCGGTCCTCTGCAAAGTGCAGGGCCTGCAGGACCTTGTTTTTGGTATCGAACTCCTGCTGATCCTGCGCGTCCCAAGCATCTTCGAGCGTGGACAGCGCCATCCCGAAAGCCCCGGCGTCTTCAATGGTGAGGGTATTGAGCTCATTGAAGGTACGCGTGATGGCCTGGAAAAAGTACAGGAATTCGGGGCTGTATTCGTCGTTGTACTTGAAGCTGCGCTGCGCAACGCGCTCCATCAGGCGCCGTCCCGGGTGGCTTTCGTCGCTGAAAAAGCGCGGGTCCACCATGGCCAGGCGCAGCAGCGATGGCTCCAGCGCCACAATCGCCTCGCGCACAGGTACCAGCAGGCGAGGGTCTTGCGCGACTTGGCTCACCAGCTTGCGCACGACCTCAAGGCCCAGCACCTGGCCGACCTTGGTGGCTTCCTTCTTGAGTTGGGTGCGCACCATAGTGCGTTCGCGCGACCGTGCATAAGCGCCCCATACCTTGGCGCTCAGCGTACTGGTGATGTCGACAAAACGCGACGGCCGGTCTACGGCATTTACCGCGCGGTACGCGGGTTCTTCGGCATCTGCCTCGCGGTGCCCCATGTCATGCAGAGGCACGGAAGACGAATCAGGTCCCGCCTTCAGCGCGGCAAGTTCTTTGTCAACCGTCGCATAGTAAGAAGGTGCAAGCCCGTGATGGGTATTGCTGCCGTCATGAAAAAGAAAATCCTGGAACAGCTCGTTCCGGATTTCGTAACTGGACAAATCGGCGTATTGCGAAGGCTGCCGGGGCGGCTGATCGTCTCCCAGTGCGGCCTGACCTGTCCTTGCGGCACCTGCTTCCGTGCCGCCCCGCGAAGGCCGGCCACCCATGCCGGCGGGCGTTGGGAGCACGCGATAGTGTGCGGCCTGGACCCGTGCCAGGGCCAGATGCCGTATGGTTTTCTCGTACACCTGCCGAAGCTCGTTGCCCAGCGGGTCCGCCAGCAACTTGAGGTACATCGACATCAGCGAAGCATCGGTATTCGCGGCCATCAGTTCCTGCAGCACGCGCGTAAAGACCTCGGGCCGCAGCGGGTTGAGTTCGGGCCGCACATTGGCCAGCCCTTGCGCCGAGCTGATCAGGGTATCGAGCTCGGCCAATGGCTGCTCTACACGTGGCAGGATGTGCTGCAGCAGGCGCGATGACTCAATGGCCTTGTTCACGTCGGCGTCGTCCACCAGCGAAAACGCATTCAGGCCGCGTTTGTCCGCTGGCGCAGGACGCGCTGCAGGCTGCTCTGCAGCCAGTGTGGGTGGCGCGTTGAAAGCTACGAGCAAGTTAGCCTGATAACGTGCGCTCCAGGTTGGTTTGTGGTCAGACAGCTGGTGCCAGGCAGCAGAAAATTCCTCCCGCTCAGCGGTCTTCATGCTGTGCGTCTCCAGCGCCTGCAGGGCCGCAACCGCATGCTCGATGCAGCGCTCCAGTGCCGGCTTGGCGGCTTTGGCGGCCTCCTGGAGGCAAGATTGAAGAACGTCAGGTTGCGATGCCATCAGGAGCTGATTTCCGGGAAAGATTTAACAATGAGACCCTCGCAACCTGCAACCATCCACGGGCCGGGCTACATTGAGTCATTAGGGTAAGGGGCAATGCTGGTTGAAACGCAATCCTTGCAAAGTGTTTCAATTCGTTTCGGGTGCATACATATTAAGTCCGTGCTTCGGGTTGGAGGGCAATTGCCTCAGGCAATGCGTTGAAACATATCGCCCCAAGGCGCCGGTAAGATCGGCCGTCATCAAAAGGATCAGTTTGGCGCAACATTGGTATGTGTTTATCTTGTCTGCCGCATGGAGTTTTCATTGAAATTTTCTGGCTTCTCTAGTTTGCTCCGGGGTTTGTCTCCGTGCATATCTTTGCATTGGCGTGCCGGCTGGCATGTGCTGACGGCTGCTGCGTTGTTGACCTCAAATTGGTTATGCCGATGAGCTTTGATGAAACGCTGTCAGGCAGTGGCATGGCGGCTTTGCGTGATACCTGCCAGCGTTAACGCCAGCCGATGAAAGCGCCTGCAGATCTGCCGAGCAAGCCGATCCGGGCACCCAGGCCAGGGACGGGCGGTGTCACGCTCAGTAATGTGGCCAGGCTTGCGGGGGTTTCGGCGATCACCGTGTCGCGCGTCCTCAATACCCCGGCCCTGGTCTCGCCGGACACCCTGGCCAGGGTGCGCAGTGCCATCACTCAAAGTGCTTATGTGCCGAATCTGCCGGCAGGGGGCCTGGCCTCCAATCGTAGCCGCCTGGTCGCAGCCTTGGTGCCTACGATTGCAGGCCCGGTATTCCTTGAAACCATACAGGCGCTGACAGATGCCCTGGCAGAGGCTGGCTGCAAGCTGATGCTGGGCCAGAGCGGCTACGGCGGCGCCCGTGAAGACGCCCTGCTCAACGCCATTATTGGCAGGCGGCCTGACGGCATCGTGCTGACCGGCATCATGCATTCCGCCGAGGGGCGGCGGCGCTTGCTGGCGTCCGGTATTCCGGTGGTTGAGACCTGGGACATCACTGAAACCCCCACCGACATGCTGGTCGGCTTTTCCCATGAAGCGGTCGGAGTGGCCGTAGCCGACTACCTGCATGGCCGCGGCTTTCGCAGCCCCGGTATCGTGATCGCCAGCGATGAGCGTGCAAGCTTGCGGCGCCGGGGTTTTGAAAAGCGTTTTGCGCAGCTCGGTGCGCGCCGCATCCCTGTGTGCACCGTACCTTCGCCTTCCGCACTCGGTAACGGGCGCGCCGGCTTTGTCGAGTTGCAGGCCTGGCACCCCGGCATTGACGTGGTGTTTTGCGGCTCCGATGTGATCGCGCACGGCGTCATCACTGAAGCCCAGGCTACGGGCGTGTCTGTTCCGGGCGATATTGCCGTCATGGGCTTTGGCGACCTGCCGTTCGCCGCCTTCACCCATCCCCCGCTCAGCACCGTGCGCATAGATGGCGATGCCATCGGGCGTCAGGCGGCGCGCTTCATCCTGAACAGGGTTGACGGCCACGATGTGGGTAAGCTGGTGCGCGACATTGGTTTTTCGATTATTCAAAGAGCCAGCACCTGACTTGACGCAATACAAAGCTGGCGATAACATTGATTGTTAGCGCTACCATAATCAATTAGAACAAACGGTTTGGCATGCCGCAGGATCCCCGGCCCACTGCCCGGCGGCCGCTTTCGTTTTCAAAAGGCTCTTCATGACTGCAAGTTTTTCCCGTCGTAGCGCGGTTCTCGGTTTGGGCGGGCTCGGACTCGGTGCTGTGTGGCCAGTGGGCGTTGCGCGGGCCGCAGACGTCGCCACGCCCGGCTGGCCTGTCAAACCCATCACCTACGTCGTGCCCTTCACACCCGGCGGTTCCACTGATGTGATCGGCCGTACGCTGTCGCAAAAGCTGTCTGAAATCCTGGGCCAGCCGGTGGTGGTGGACAACAAGCTGGGCGCTGCGGGCGCGGTCGGTGCGGGCTTCGTCGCCAAGTCGAAGCCCGATGGCTATACGCTGTTTGGCGGCACCATCAGCACCCATGCCATCAACGCCAGCCTGTATAAAAACCTGCCCTACGACCCGGTCAGGGATTTCGAGCCGGTTGCGCTGGTTGCAACCCTGCCGAATGTGCTGATCGTCAACCCCAACCTGGGCGTCAATTCGGTTGCCGAGCTGGTCGCATTGCTCAAGAAAGACCCGTCCAAACGCTACTTCGCATCGTCGGGCGCCGGCACCTCGACCCACCTGGCGGGGGAAATGCTTGCCGACCTGATTGGCGTGCCGTTGACGCATGTGCCTTACAAGGGCACGCCACCCGCGATGATGGATGTCTCGGCCGGACAGGTGCCTTTCATGTTCGACCAGATGACGGCGGCCGTATCACTGGCGCAGGCCGGCAAGCTCAAGCTGCTTGCCGTCACCACCCCCAAACGCATGGCGCTGGCACCCGGCCTGCCAACCATGATGGAGTCGGGCATCAGCAATTTCCAGATGTCGTCGTGGCAGGCGGTGTATGCGCCCAAGGGCACGCCTGGGCCCATCGTGCAGCGCCTGAATGCCGAGATCGTCAAGATTCTCAAGATGCCGGACGTGATTGCAAAACTCACCGACCAGCTTGGCATGGACATTGTCGGCAGCTCGCCGGAAGAGCTCGCCACCTTCATGAAATCCGAGATCACGCGCTGGGCTGATCTAGTGAAAAAATCCGGCGCCACCGCCAGCTGAGGCCATCGTGGCCGCGTGCGCGCTGCCATGAACCCAAACCTATACCCGGAGACAAATGATGCGTATCGAAACCTGCCTGCAATCTGCGAAGTACCTGCTTGTACGGCTGCTGCCGGCGCTGTTTTTATGTGCTGGTCCAGCCAGCGCACAAACCTCCTGGCCCACCAAACCCATCACCCTTGTCGTGCCCTTTGTTGCGGGTGGCGGCACCGATATTGGCACCCGCATCGTGGCGCAGCGCCTGTCGCAAATTCTTGGGCAATCCGTCATCGTTGACAACAAGGGTGGTGCTGGCGGCAATGTCGGGCTGGAAGCAGTCTCGCGTGCCAGGCCGGACGGTTACACCCTGCTGATTGGTAACGTGGGCACGCAATCGATCAATCCGACGCTGTACAAAAAGCTCAACTACAACCCCGACACCGCCTTTGTGCCCGTTGGCCAGTTTGCAGAACTCCCGTTTGTGCTCGCGGTCAGCGCCATGTTGCCAGCCAAAAGCGTCAAACAACTGGTGGAACTTGCGAAAGCCCAGCCAGGCAAATTGACTTACGCGAGCTCGGGTAACGGCGGCTCGCCACACCTTTCTGCCGAAACTTTCAAGATCGCAACGGGCACCCAAATCCTGCACATTCCGTACAAGGGTGGCGGTGCGGCTATGACAGATTTGATGGCCGGCAATGTAGACATGATT
>JANYFF010000473.1 GCA_025362825.1 Polaromonas sp.
CAGCAGGTACACCGGAACGCGTGAGCGGAGGGCGGGCTGGGCCATCTATAGGCGCCGAAGTACGGCGGTCTGGATCATGCAGGACGGTAGCCAAGTCGGGCTGAAATTGCCTGGGCCGCTACAGCCACCTGCGGGACAAAACTGCGAAGGGTTTTTTTGCTCAGGCGCTGTACCGGACCGGCCAAGCCGACCGCTGCTATGACGGTACCGCTTGCGTCCCAGACAGGCGCAGCGAGCCCGCGCATACCCGTATCACTCTCTTCGTCATCGATAGCAAAGCCCTGCTGTCTTACTTCTTCAAGAACCTTGTAAAGCGTCTTCGCCTGAACGCTGGTTAAAGGCAGACTCGATGGCGCTCCTTGCTGGATGACTGATGTCAGCAATGCCGGTGCACCAAACGCCAGGATCGCACGCCCTTCAGCCGTGCAGAACGCTGGCTTGCGAAGGCCCAGATAGGAACGCATACCAATCGCCTGCTGGCTCTCGAGGTTAAAGAGGTACATGATGTCAGTCCGCTCCAGCACAGCCAGGTGCACAGTCTCATGGGTGCCGTCACGTAGTTCGTGGAGATAGGGCAACGCCTCGCTTGATATGTCCATGCGGCGGCGCACAAGCGTACCCAGCGCGAACAGCGACAGTCCAAGCCGATAGCGGTCATTGACGACGTTCTTTTCCAAAAAGCCCTCGGCTACGAGAGTGGATGTGAGCCTGTGAACTGTGCTCTTGGCTAGCTTCATACGTCCTGCCAGTTCTGTAATGCCCAGTTCCGGTTCTTCTGCAGAAAAGGTTTTCAACAGATGGAGTGCTGCCCCCACGGAAGATAGTCGGGTGGAATCGACACGAATGTTCCCGGCGGCTGGTTCCATTGGCTTTGATGCCATCTCTTCTGGCTTCACGACCAGGGATTCACCGTCGTGTGGACTGCGCCCGCCACGCCCCTTCCCGTAAGAGATCGGAGTGCCAGGTCAACATCGTTGAGGGTGAATGCATGTGTACTCATTTTTGTGACTTGATGGCGGTTCCCGGCGATTAATTGCAAAGCCATTTCAACAGATTGATAGCTGTGCCCGCGCATGCCTTTGACAGTCAAAAATCGGGCGATGATCATGTCACTATCAAAATCCTGAATCTTCTGCCGCTTTTGGCCTGCAAGAACCACGCAGCCGCGCTTACGCGCAAGTTGCAGCGCAGATTTGACGGATTCTGTTCCGCCTGCTGCGCAATCCACTACGAGATCTGCCATGTGACCGCCTGTCAAATCAGCAACCGTTTCCAGCAGGTCTTCTCTTTCTATGTCAACGGTATGGTGCGCTCCCAGCTCAACGGCCAGTGACAGACGGCCGCCGTCAGCATCCCCCGACAGACCGGTCACGATGATTTTTGCAGCACCAGCCTCACGGGCAGCCACCACACAAGCAAGACCTTGCTGCCCCGGACCTTGCACCACAACGCACTGTCCAGGACCCGCGCCACCATGAAGGTAAGTCCATTCAATGCCGTTTGAAAGCGGCAGTGCAAGCGCAGCGTGCCGGGCCGACACATGGGGCGGCACCTTGTGAAAAACAGTATTCAGGTGCAGATACTGGTACTGGCTGAATCCTCCCCACAAGCCTGGTGAAACTTTCAATGCGGTTGCCCCATAACGCAGGCCGCCAAGTCGCCAATCGGTTGCATCGCACAAGCGAAACTCACCACTGCGACAAAAATTACAATGACCGCAGGGCAGATACTCTTCGAGTGCGACGTAATCACCCTCAGCAAGTCCCCATTTCTGAGCGGCTAACTGACCGATCTCCTCAATATGGCCAACGGTTTCATGTCCAAGAATAAGAGGGCCGCGGCTTGCAGGGAGCTGCTGGTAGTAGGACGCATCGCTACCGCATACGCCAGTCGCCGCTACACGCAGCAGGCCTGAATTTTCAGAGCGCTGCGGCCGGCTGAACTCTTGCAGTTCAGTATGTTCGGGCGCCACCGCTACTGCAGCACTAAAAGAGGGCATCACTGCGCGCCTGGCCTATACGGAAGCATGAGGCTTGCCAGGCTCCGCAAGAAGCGCGTCCCCGGCGGCTTCCTTGAACGACAGATCGCGCTTTAACAATATCGCAACAGACCGGACGCGCTGTACCTTTGGTTCTGTTCCAGGAGGGCGCTCGCCTTTTTCAGCGAGCGCTTTTGCAGCCTTTATCAATCGATGTCGGGCCATGATGAGACCGTTGTCTGTCGAAGTGAGATTTTCACGGGTCCGGTCCTGAATGGCGCCCATGCTCTCCTGCAAAGAGGCATCCTGCATCCCTATGCCCTCAATTCCGCTGAATGTTGAACCTGACTTCTGAGCCGCACGGTCCATCAAGTAGTCGTTGCCTTTGTTTTGCAGAGGTAGGTAGGTGCCGGGAACATACTTCACATGTATGCCCTTTCCATCCTTCATGGCCTGGACCTCATGTTCGGTGAGCGGCCGGTTGGGGTGGTAATCAAAGCTCCAGGTCCAGTTATTCTCATCGTCAACAGGAACCCAGAAATGACCGTGTACAGGATGGTCACCACGGGGCGGGACCATGGTAAAACACGGCATGATCCACGGCGTGATGCGCCAGTAATACTGGTCATGTTCAGCATTTCGCCGAACGCCGACAAACAGGCCACCCTCAGCATCCACCACATCAAACACTGGCTTTTTGTCGTTCGCGTTGTACTGATTGCCTTTTGCGCCTTTGAATAAAGGGTCCGAGTTCAGGCTGCCGCTGTGCAGCCAGGACACATGGCTGGAGTCGATACCGCCTTCCAGCCCCTGAAGCCAGTTTGACTCCTGGAGACGCTTGGACATGAAGCTTTGATTCGCTGGCACTGTGGCGAATTCGAATTCAGGTAGAGGTGGCTGCAACTCAGGCGGGCCCATGTAAATCCAGATCACGCCACCGCGTTCAACGAGCGGGTAAGACTTGAGTTTTATTTTTTTACAAAATCCATTCTCTTCTGGTTCCGATGGGACGTCGACACATTGGCCATTCACATCATATTTCCAGCCATGGTAGGGGCAGCGGATACCGCCCTCCTCATTGCGCCCAAACCAGAGTGAGACGCCGCGGTGTGCGCAAAACTCATCAATCACGCCAAGCCTTCCGTTGCTGTCTCGAAATGCAAGCATCTTTTCGCTCAGCAGATGTAGTCTTACTGGCGGGCCGTCTGGCTCGACGAGCTCCTCGGAAAGCAATGCCGGGAGCCAATAGCATCTGAACAGGTTACCCATTGAGGTACCTGGTCCCGTTTGAGTGAGAAGGTCGTTTTGTTCTTTTTTGAGCATTTTGGAGTCCGTGAGTAACAGCTTGCCGCAAATTGTTGTTCCGTATAAAGGAACAGTGTTCTCATATATGGAATGATGATAGCATTCGCAGAAATTCCACGTCAAGAACAAAAGGACCGCTATATATATGACCCAACCAGGTACGCAACTCGACCTCTGTGGTGTAGAAGATATCGAGGTTGGTCAAGCCGTGAAAATTGAAGTCGCAGGCTTATCGTTGGCTGTTTTCAATCTCGAAGGTGATTTTTTTGTAACCGATGATCTCTGCACGCACGGCCCGGGCTCACTTTCAGAGGGCTGCATTATTGGGGATGCGGTTGAGTGCAATTTCCACAACGGAGTTTTTGACATACGTACCGGCGCTGTGCTTGCCCCGCCCTGCATTACTCCGCTAAAAACTTATTCAGCCTGCATACAGAATAAAAGAGTAGTTATAGCCGTGTGATGTGAGAAAAGAGGAGGCAGGAGAAATCCTGTCGCCGCAGGCAAAGAGCGGATCCATCCGTGCAGCCTTGACGCAGAACATTGACAAGAGACAACCATGAACAGCAGAGAGTCTTCGCCGCTCCAGTACGTCGCACCGATAAATGAAATGCGCGATGTAAATCCGTCACTACTATCGCGCCGGCAAGCGATGGTTGCGGCGCTGGCATCTTGTGCCGGCGCCTTGCAAAACACCGCCTCAGCACAAACAAAAACGGACTGGCCCCAGAGACCCGTGAAGATAGTGGTGCCTTACTCTGCCGGCGGGAGTGCTGACACGCTGGGACGCCTGATTGCCGATTACCTTGGTAACACCTATAAGCAGCCTTTCATCATTGAAAATCGCGGTGGGGCTGGTGGAACGTTGGGCTCCATCGCAGTTGCAAAAGCTATTCCCGATGGATATACCTTGGTCTTATCGGGTATAGGTTCGCATGTCATCGCGCCTCTGCAGCTCGGCAATGGCATGAATCCCATGAAAGACTTCACTCATCTTGCTCTGTTAGGTGGACCTCCATCAGCACTTGTGGTGAATGCGGACCTCCCGGCCAAGGACATCAAATCATTTATGGCTTACGCTAACTCGACGCCCAAGGGGCTAAGCTGGGGTTCCCCTGGGCTGGGTACCCACGCCCAGCTAATTGGCGAGCTTTTTGTTGAGAGCAACAAGTTGAATCTGGTGCACATCAGTTACAAGGGAGCCGGGCCAGCTGTAATGGATTTGCTGGGCGGGCAGATACAAGCGGGATTCATGACTTTGCGTTCCGCCAGCAGCCACATTCAAGGCGGCAAATTGCGGGCACTCGCAGTGACTTCCGCCAAGCGACTGAAGGACCATCCAAACGTTTCAACATTTGCGGAGCTTGGGTTTCCACAACTTACGGCAATTACGTGGTTCTCGGTTTCAGGGCCTGCCGGCATGCCAAAAGCCCTGGTCGCCAATTTAAATACTGAAATTCGCAGGGGCTTACGAACCTTGGCTATCAAAGAGCAACTCGCTTCCGAAGATATAGAGACCCAAGACCTGGATCCTGAGGCATTCAATCAATTTTTTCGGTCTGAGATCGAAAAATGGTCGCCTTTAGTAAGATCTCTTCAGCAGCCTGGGCGCGTCAAGCAATAAGTTTTATTGCGAATTCTATTCACGGGAGTCATGGGACTGACGAGTATCAGCGTCTTGTTTTGTCTTGGGTCGCACGCGAGCCCAGTTGCCAAGCGTCTGCAGCGCACATCAAGAATCTTCGTCTTCACCGATCCCGCCACCGCTGCTGGCTTGCACTTCAGCGTGTGCCTGCCCTGAGGTTGTTGGTTCGATCCGATAAAGTCTTCATTGCCGTTGGGGTTGAGCTTGTCGAAGCAGGCCCAACCCTTCGACAGGCTCAAACCGAACGGTTCATACATCACAGGGCCGGATCAATAGCTATCATGCCTCTTGCTTATTTTCGTCTCAAATTGTTGAATTTTCCCGTCATCTAAGGAGTACGTTTTGTGGAGGGGAATCACTTGTGTCGGGTACGCGACGCTGCAGCAGCTTGACGGACTTTATGACTGACCTATGTGATCGGGGAGGAAGATGCGACCTCCGCTGCCCGAGGCTCCGGCATTGCTGACCGGGCCCCGGGGCTCGTACACATGGACGCATGGTCGCGGAACATTACTTCGTCAGTTTGTGCGCGTTAGTGTGACGATGGGTACGCGTGTGGCTGTTGTGTTTTTTGCCGTGGTGCACCACCGGTGTCATTTGGTGGATCACTACGGGGTGTGCCTTCGCGTACGCGGCATCGCGTTCAGCGACGCGGCGGGCACCTGCGGAGCC
>JANYFF010000474.1 GCA_025362825.1 Polaromonas sp.
TCACGCCTTCACGCGCCTTCATCCAGTTGTAATTGCCCTTGACGGTGTTGATTTCGCCGTTGTGGGCAACATAGCGGTAAGGGTGGGCCAGCGGCCATTCCGGGAAGGTATTGGTTGAAAACCGCTGGTGCACCAGGCCAAGCGCGGAGACGCAGCGCTCATCCAGCAGGTCCAAGTAGTAAGTGCCGACCTGGTTGGCAAGCAACAGGCCCTTATAGACCACCGTACGGCTTGACATGCTGGGAACGTAGTATTCCTTGCTATGCGTCAGGTGCAGGCGCTGGATGGCGGCGCTAGCGGTCTTGCGAATCACATAGAGCTTGCGCTCCAGGGCGTCCTGCACGATGACATCGTTGCCACGACCAATAAAGATCTGGCGCAGGATGGGTTCTTTTTCACGTACGGTCGGCGACATGGGCATGTCGCGGTTGACCGGCACATCGCGCCAGCCGAGCAGCACCTGGCCTTCGGCCTTGACGGCCCGCTCCAGCGCCTGCTCGCACGCCAGGCGCGAAGCGTGTTCTTTTGGCAAAAACACCATGCCGACGCCGTACTCTCCGGGCGGCGGCAGTGCCACGCCCTGCTTTGCCATTTCTTCGCGATACAGCGCGTCGGGCAACTGGATCAGGATGCCGGCACCATCGCCCATCAGTTTGTCGGCACCGACAGCGCCCCGGTGATCAAGATTTTCAAGAATCTTCAGGCCCTGCTGCACGATGGCATGGGATTTATGGCCTTTGATATGTGCAACAAAGCCAACGCCGCAGGCATCGTGTTCATTGGCACCAGAGTACAAACCGTGGTCTTGAAGATCTTTAATTTCAGCAGCCGTCGTCATGGCACTCTCCTGTCAATTTATTCGCGGGGATACAGATAATAAAACGGAGCAACAACAATGCCAAACACTTTAATAAGGGTCAGAACCTTATTAAAGATTGATTATTTCAATCAACTTATATTTGGGGACAAATTAAAATAGCCAATAAAATCAGCACTCTTTAATCTGAATTGGTCGGGCAACCGGTCTGCCCGCCTTGATTTTGTGAACACGTCGATCCGTATGTTTTTGTAAATCTGCGACAAATTCCGAGTCGCCAAGCACCCAACCACTCAACGCCGAACCCGTCAAGGCGGCTTGCTGTCCGCTGCCCAGACCAGCACGCACCATTTCGGCGTAAGCGGCCTCCCGGCCAAACGGCGTGTTGCCCAGTGACCAGTACAAAGGGTGCGGTGTGATTAATTTGTCGGTCCGGAGTCCGGCATAGTGACCATGGCTGGACCACGGGAAGTCCTTTGCATCGGCCACCAAGCCGGCACGCACCGGGTTCAGGTCCATATAAGTCATGCAGGGCAGCAAATAAGCGTCAGTCTGCACGATGGTGGAACGGTAACGCCCCTCCCACAAGGTGCCTGACCTGCCCTGCTGGTCGTTGAAACGGCGTACATAGCTGCGGCCCACGGCCTGCATCATCTGAGGCAGGCCTTTGTCCATACGAGGGGTTGCCAGCAAGTGAAAATGGTTTTCCATCAGCACATAGGCGTGGATGGCGACGTCGAATCGTCTGGCGTTTTCTTCCAGCAGCCCCAGCATGTACTGATAGTCGGCTACACCACTGAAAATGGGCTGCCGGTTGTTGCCGCGCTGAATGACGTGGTGCGGGTAACCGGGGACGGTCAGTCGGGAAAGGCGGGCCATGAGTTCATCAGATGTAATCCGGCCCCGATTATCCTTCGTTCTGGCGGCGCAACCAGGCGCGGTGAATCTGCAGGGCCAGCAGCAAGCCTGCGGCACTACAGGCCACGCTGACCAGGCCCGTCCATTGCCAACCGCCAGCCTGCACCGCCACCCACGCCACAAGCGGTGGCCCAAACACCTGCCCGGTCGCCGACCACTGCTGCATCCAGCCAACCGTGGTCGACACCGCATCTGCGCGCGGCGCCAGCTTGACCGCCAGGCTGAACAGCGTTGCGGGGATGAGCCCGCCCACTGCTGAAAACGCAAGCACTGCGACATATTGCAGCCACGGCGCGGCATGCAGGCCGAATGCGACGGTAGCGCCCGTCCCCATAACGACGAATCCGGTACAAAGCAGCGTGACGGGCCGTATGCCTCGCTCCAGCAGGCGCCCGGCCGCAAGATTGCCCAGCATGTTGACAGCTGCAGCCAAGGCGGTCAGCCAGGCAGCCGTCCCGATGGCCACGCCGGCCTGCGCGTAAATGCTGGGCAGGAAGCCAACCACCGCAATCCATTGTCCCGAATAGACGGCAAAGCTCAGTGCCATCCACCAAGCCGGGCGCGACCGCAGTGTCAGACCGAGCAATTGCCGATCCTTTGAGGAAGCTCCGGGCGCGTCGGATTGCTGAGTAACGCCGGGGAACGCCTTGCCACCCGGAACATGCCAGAAAACCAGCAACGCAAGCAGCACCGCCAAACCAGCCAGCACGCGCCACAGCAGCCGCCAGCCGTCGTCGGCGCTGCCAATATGCATCACGACAGGGCCTAGCAGCAAGGCCAGCGAAGCCCCCAGCGGCATATAGGTGCCCCACATGCCCATCACGCGGTTGACCCGTTGCGGCGGCACCAGCTGGCGCAACAAGCCCGGCCCAGGCAACACCACCCATAAAAATCCAAGGCCTTCCAGTACGCGCGTGGCCAGCAGCCAGGTCGCAGAATCGGCCGCAGAGCCCAGCAGGCTGGCGGTCGCCAACAGCAGCAGGCCACCCAACATGCTGCGCCTGAGGCCGGTACGCTGTACCGCAAGACCGGTCAGCAAGCCCAGCGCCATACCCGATAGTTGCACCAGCGAGAGCAGAAAGCCAGCCTGCACCAGCGAAATGCCGAGCGCCCGCTCCAGCACGGGCAACGCTGGCGGCAGCTTGCCGATATGCAGTGCAGCCCCGACACCTGCAGCCAGCACGCAATAGGCAGCCGTCAGGTCAGTGACAGGTTGCGGCTTCGAAGCAGACGCCATCAACCGGGAAACACCGAGCGACCCTTGAGCCGCTCATGCTCTTTGGCAGCAAAGCGGTCGGTCATGCCGGCGATGTAGTCTGCCACCACCCGTTCGGGCCGGGCATTGCCGGTGTGCGGAGCCTCAATGCCGTCAAACCGGTCAATGTGGGCCTGTGGCATCTGGGCCGGATCACCCATATAGGCCTCGAACAAATCGCGCACTACCTGCTGCGCGGTTTCCGTGGTCTCAAGAACCTGCGGATGACGGTACAGGTTCTGGAACAGGAAGCGCTTGAGGGCCGACGAGCCCGCAGCCATTTCGGGGGTAAAGCAGACCAGCGGCGCAAGCTGCCGTACAGCCATTACGTCGGCTGGCGCGGCCATTCGCAAGGCGGCGCCCGTCGCATCCATCACATCGTATACCTGCGCGCTCAGCATCAGCCTTATGGTCTCAAACAGCAGGCGCCGCCCCTTGAGCTGCGGGTGCTGCTTCAGTGCTTCAAGACTGTGGCGCCGGAACAATTCAACGTCCTGCAACTGGTCCAGGGTCAGCAGTCCGGAGCGGACGCCGTCGTCGATGTCATGCGCGTTGTAGGCGATTTCATCGGCCAGGTTGGCCAGTTGCGCTTCCATGCCGGGTTGCCGCGGTGGCACGGCCAACCCCTGCTGTGGAAGGAACCTGTGCGCCACGCCACCCGGCTCACGCGCCTCAATATGCAGTGCATTGCGCCGCGAGCAATGTTTCAAAATGCCTTCGCGCGTCTCAAACGTCAGGTTCAGCCCGTCATAAGCCGGGTAACGTTCTTCCAGCGAATCAACCACGCGCAGACTTTGCAGGTTGTGCTCAAAACCGGCACTTTCCGGGTTGTGGCTTTTGAGGCAGGCGTTGAGTGCATCCTGCCCGGCATGGCCAAACGGCGTGTGCCCCAGGTCATGGGCAAGCGCAATGGCTTCGACAAGGTCTTCGTTCAGGTCCAGCGTGCGTGCAATCGACCGTCCGAGCTGGGCGACTTCGAGCGAATGCGTCAGCCGCGTCCGGAAAAGATCACCTTCATGGTTTAAAAAAACCTGGGTCTTGTAGACTAGCCGGCGAAACGCCGTGGAATGCACAATGCGGTCACGGTCGCGCTGAAAGTCAGAGCGCGTCGGCGCGGCTGACTCAAAAAACCGCCGGCCCCGGGAAAGGGCCGGATCACAGGCATGAACCGCCAAAATCACCGAATTACCCATTAAAGGTGGCCCCAGCCGCCGTATAACGGGCGCTTTCAGCTATACATTTAATAGCAAGCAAAAATATTGGCCGATTCAAGATGCGCGATGGCTGTGTGGCTACAGGCAGCAAAAGTCGATCACCTCACGCACCAGTGCGTCGGGCGCCGCACGCACAATTGCCTTGCCGGGGCCATCAATCAGCACAAACCGGATTTCACCCGCCTCTGATTTCTTGTCGATACGCATGAGGTCCAGGTAGCGGCCGGCATTGTCTGTGGCGGACAGCACCGGGCCCCTGACCGGCAGGCCGGCCCGCTTGATGAGCTGCGTCAGGCGTTCTACAAATGCCATGTCAATGAGCCCCAGGCGTTGCGACAGATGCGCCGCCATGACCATACCGCAACCCACGCCCTCGCCATGCAGCCACTCTCCATACCCCAGGCCCGACTCGATGGCGTGGCCAAAGGTGTGGCCAAAGTTCAGGATGGCGCGCAAGCCCTGCTCGCGCTCGTCCTGCCCAACCACCCAGGCCTTGATCTCACAACTGCGCTGAATGGCATGCGCCATGGCAACAGGCTCTTGCGTCAGCAGGGCATCCAGGTTGGTTTCTATCCAGGCCAGGAAATCCAGATCTGCGATCGGGCCGTATTTGATGACTTCCGCCAAGCCAGCGCTTAATTCGCGGGCTGGGAGGGTCTTGAGCACGTCCAGATCACAGACCACCAGTTGAGGCTGGTAAAAAGCCCCGATCATGTTTTTACCCAAAGGGTGGTTGATGGCCGTTTTGCCGCCGACAGAAGAATCCACCTGTGCGAGCAAGGTCGTGGGCAACTGCACAAACGGCACGCCACGCATATAGCTGGCGGCTGCAAAACCCGTCATGTCACCGACCACGCCACCACCCAGTGCAAACAGCACGGTTTTACGGTCGCAGCCGTTTTCAAGCAGCGCGTCAAAAATCAGCTGCAGGGTGGGCCAGTCTTTATGTACCTCACCATCAGGCAGCGTGGTCAGCAAGACCTTGCTATAGCGGGTTTGCAGTACTGCCTTGAGCTGGGCCGCGTACAGCGGAGCAACCGAGGTGTTGGAGACGATAAGCGCGGTGCTAGCCGAGGGAAGCTGTCGGTAGACCGATGCATCACCGAGAAGGCCGGCGCCAATCAATATGGGGTAACTGCGCTCAGCCAGGCTGATGTCAACCTGAGCCCTCGCATTGTGGGAATTTGCGTACATGGCCCAAGTGTAGAGGCACCTGCCCTGCTAGCAGACGCAGGCAAAGGACTAGCCTGAGGACGTCGAAGCGCTAAGGTCCAGCTGCGCAATGATCATGTTGACCAGCGTGGAGACCGAAGGCCTTCCCGTTTCGATCACGTAGTGGGCAGTCTCACGGTACAAGGGGTCACGCAAGGTATGCAGATCACGCAAGCGGCCCAGCGGGTCGGCGACCTGTAGCAGGGGCCGGTTGATGTCATGCCGCAAACGGCGAAAGAGTTCGTCAGGCGAAGACCTCAGGTAAATCCCCCGGGTGCGCTGGTTCAGATGAGCGCGGTTCGCCGACCGAAGAACAGAGCCGCCGCCGGTAGAAAGCACACCATGCGGCTCCTGCGTCAGCCGGTCAATCACCGCCTCCTCAACATCGCGGAATCTGTCTTCACCCTCGCGCTCAAAATACTCACGAATGGAGCAGCCGAGCTGCTCTTCGATTGCATGGTCGGAGTCAACGAACGTGAAACCAAGCCGCCGCGCGAGTTGACGACCTACTGTTGATTTGCCTGAACCGGGAAGACCTAACAGACTAATCAAAAACTGCCTACTGTAGCTAGCCCACCCGTTGAAGTAACTGTTACGAGAATAGTTGCTGCGTTACAACTCGGATCAC
Source organism: Polaromonas sp. (assembly GCA_025362825.1). Lineage (GTDB taxonomy): Bacteria > Pseudomonadota > Gammaproteobacteria > Burkholderiales > Burkholderiaceae_C > Polaromonas. The sequence goes on from JANYFF010000474.1 coordinate 6,045, forward strand.
CGTTCAAGATGATCGCGTGGTTTGTCGGCAACGTTGTATTCAACACCGTTGCAGGGGCAACAAAACTAACGCTACATGCGGAACCCGATGTGGTTACGGCCGCTCCAACAGTCGTGCCAGTAGCCATTGCATTGCCATTGAGGTCTGATACCAGAACGTTCAGACGTCCAGCCGATCGCGCACCAACCTGTGTAATGAGAGCGCTATCTGTGGCTACAACGATAACAATCTGTTTTCTAACCCGAATACTGCTACTCCAGGTTCCATCACAAGTCGAGGCGATCGACGGAAAGGAATTCGGATTGCCCGCGCACGAAACAGCTCCGGTCGCCCCTCCCGGATAAGTTTGCTCAGTCGCTGCATCGTAGGCACTGCTCTCATTGTCATCCCTGTAGGCAGTGCCCATATCAAAAAACGGTTCTGTTGATTGCCAGATATTGTCCCCGTTCTGGTCTATGAAGCTTTCCTCGCCATCCATGTAGGCGAGGATCGCCACACGGCCTCGATTGTTATATCCACGAATCGTTCCCTGGCTTTGGTAGGTCACTGTGCACCCTGAAGTCGCATCCGTTACGCAGCTTCCTGTTATCAAACCAAAACCCGTAACGAAGTTAACGACAGCACCCGCAGGAACTGGATTGCCTTGCCGGTCAGCAACTCTCATAGTCAGCTGAGTCTGTACGCCATCATGTGAATACCCCTCGATACTGAGCTTGGTAGCACTAAGTGACGCCGCGTTTTGTGTGGGCTTCCCGGAAGTAACCGATATCCCGGAAGAAGAGGCTTTAATAGCTGCATTACTGGCCAATGCGGCTGTAACAATCAGGGGCGTAGGCAATCCGCCTGATGACACAGTGACTGAGGCGGAGCCATTACCTAGGGAAGAAACGGTCTGAGTAGCAGTGGTGGGCAACCCGCCGACCGAAAAAGTTACACCTGCGCTGATTGCAGCATTTTCGAGAAAGATGTTCACCGGCACCCCAGACATTGCGACCCCAGTACTGTCCAATACTGAGAACGTAACCTGTGACTGGCGATTACCGTTAGTCGCACTGGAAACCACCAAAAGGTTATTGGTGGCGGACGAATAAATAATATTTGCAGGCTGAGCAGCAGTAACAACAATCGAAGAAGTGATGGCCGCGGCACCCGTTGCTTGG
>JANYFF010000514.1 GCA_025362825.1 Polaromonas sp.
GTGCTTTGACTGCGCGTCGTCGCTGGCTGAGTTCGAGATCGAATACGCCGACAAGAAATCGCAAACCCTCGACGTGGCCTTCAAGGCGCATGATCCGGCAAAGCTGGCAGCCGCCTTTGGCCTGCCGGCCCTGGACAAGGATGCCTTCGCCGTCATCTGGACAACCACCGCCTGGACCATACCCGCCAACCAGGCGCTCAACCTGAATCCGGAGTTGAACTACGCGCTGGTCGATACCGAGCGCGGCCTGCTGGTAATGGCCGAATCGTTGGTCGAGATGTGCATGAACCGCTATGCGCTTGACGGCAAAGTGCTGGCGGTGACGAAAGGCGAAAACCTTGGCAGCCTTGAATTCGAGCACCCGTTTTACGATGTAGAAAACAACGGTGAGGGCAGCTACAGCTACCGCCGCCTGTCACCGGTCTTCCTTGCCGACTACGCGACGGCCGACGATGGTACCGGCCTGGTCCATTCATCGCCTGCCTATGGTGTGGAGGATTTCAACTCCTGCATCGCCAACGGCATCCAGGTGGACGACATCCTCAACCCAGTCCAGGGCCATGGCCGTTATGTTGACGAGCTGCCGCTGTTCGGCGGACTCAACATCTGGAAGGCTGCGCCGCTGGTCATCGACGCGCTGCGCGACGCCGGCCGGCTGCTGGCCACCGAAACCATCACGCACAGTTACCCGCACTGCTGGCGCCACAAGTCGCCGGTGATTTACCGCGCTGCAGCGCAATGGTTTATCCGCATGGATGCGGGCGAAGGCGTGTTCACCAAGGACAAGGCGTCCAGCACCCTGCGCCAGCTGGCGCTGAACGCCATCGAGGAAACCAGCTTCTACCCTGAAAACGGCAAGGCCCGCCTGCAGGGCATGATTGCCGGCCGGCCCGACTGGTGCATCTCGCGTCAGCGCAATTGGGGGGTACCACTGCCGTTTTTCATCCATACCGAGACAGGCGAACTGCACCCCCGCACCATGGAGCTGATGGATACCGCCGCCGCCATGGTGGCCGAAGGCGGCATAGAAGCCTGGAGCAAGGCCACGTCCGAATCTTTGATCGGCGACGACGCGCCGCTCTATACCAAGAGCAAGGACATCCTTGACGTCTGGTTCGACTCAGGCACCACGCATTACACCGTGCTGCAGCGCAGCCATCTGGCACAGTCCACCTGGCCGGCCGACCTCTACCTTGAAGGCCACGACCAGCACCGCGGCTGGTTCCATTCGTCCCTGCTGACGGCCTGCGCCATGTACGACCGTGCACCTTACAAAGGTTTGCTGACCCACGGCTTTACCATCGACAGCAAGGGCCGCAAGATGAGCAAGTCGCTCGGAAACGGCATTGAACCGCAGGAAGTCAATAAAAAGCTGGGTGCAGAAATCATCCGCCTGTGGGTGGCTTCGAGCGACTACTCCGGCGACATCGCCGGCGACGACAAGATCCTGGCCCGCGTTGTGGATGCCTACCGCCGCATTCGCAACACCCTGCGCTTCCTGATGGCCAACGTCAGCGACTTCGACGTGGCCGCTGATGCCGTGCCTTTCGCAGACATGTTGGAGATAGACCGCTATGCACTGAGCCGCGTGGCGCAGTTGCAGGCTGACATCCTGGCGCACTACGAGCGCTATGAGTTCCACCCGGTGGTGTCAAAACTGCAAATCTATTGCAGCGAAGACCTTGGCTCGTTTTACCTCGACATCCTGAAGGACAGGCTCTACACCACGGCGCCCAAATCGCTGGCGCGCCGCAGTGCACAGACAGCGCTGCACCAGATCACGCATGCCATGCTGCGTCTGATGGCGCCTTTCCTCAGCTTCACTGCTGAAGAAGCCTGGAAGACCTTTGGTTCGTCCGAGTCCATCTTCCTAGAAACCTATGCTGCGCTCGGTACACCGGACGAGGCACTGCTTGCCAAATGGTCAAGGATTCGCGAGATACGCGATGCGGTGAACAAGGACATCGAAACCCTGCGCGCTGACGGCAAGGTAGGCTCATCGCTACAGGCCGAAGTCGTCCTAGAAGTCAACGCCGAAGACCTTGCACTGCTTGACTCGCTAGGGTCAGACGTGAAATTCGTTTTCATCACGTCAGCTATTAAATTAGTAGCTGGAAGTTCCCTAAAAACGGCGGTTATAGCCAGTTCTCATGAAAAATGCGAGCGCTGCTGGCATTACCGGGAGGATGTGGGCACCGACGCCGCACATCCCACCATCTGCGGCCGCTGCACCAGTAACCTGTATGGTGCGGGTGAAGTCAGGACTGTTGCCTGAGGGATTTTTTATGGCTAAAACAACCTTCACCAAAACCTCCAGCGCCATGCTGCCATGGCTGGGCCAGGCCCTGCTGCTGCTGATTGCCGACCAGTTCACCAAGGTGCTGATTCTTGGTTACTACAAGCTCGGTGACGCGACCTATGTCACCAGCTTTTTCAACGTCGTACGCGTCCACAACACCGGCGCCGCGTTTTCCTTCCTGGCATCTGCGTCGGGCTGGCAGCGCTGGTTTTTTACTGCCATCGGCGTCGCCGCCGCGCTGTTCATCATCTGGATGCTTAAGTCGCATGCCGGGCAAAAGCTGTTTTCGTTCGCGCTGGCCTGCATTCTGGGCGGCGCCATTGGCAACGTGATCGACCGCAGCATGCATGGCTATGTAGTTGATTTTCTGGACTTCCACTATGCAGGCTGGCATTTCCCGGCCTTCAACGTGGCCGACAGCGCCATCACCATAGGCGCAGTCTGCCTGATACTGGACGAGCTGCTCAGGGTGCGCCGAGCTCGCTAGGGCGCAGCCAATCCCACATTTGTTGCATCGCTTAACGACTCCCCACCAACAAGTGTGTCGTCAGAAACTTGCCTCAAAACCTTGAGAAAATGTAGTTCTGGGATCAGATAGGCTGCCTGCCTCTGTCAAGCAGTCATAGCTCGCTATTTATTTGATAGCACCAACGCTGGGTTCAAGTATGAAGCCCCAACACCTCGACCAGAATCAGCGCAGCTTCCGTTGTGAACGCCCCGCGTTGCATAGCCTGCAGCAGGGTGTCGCTGTCCATCAGAGCAAACTGAGCCACCTCACCATCCCGGTTCACCGGCGTCACGCCTTCGGGCACTGTACAGCGGAACCAGTCGATGTCTTCGATCACATAGCCCCTGCCCTTGCCATCGTTGGCCGGCCTGCGGGTTAGGATGCGGCCGCCGTAGACGACGTCTTGCAGCGTGGGCATCCTCAGCCCGGCTTCTTCCCAGGTTTCGCGCTCCAGCGCGGTTTCGACGGTATCGGCAGCGGAAACCATGCCGCCCATCAAGGTGTCCCACAGGCCCGGATCGTTGGACTTCTTCATCGACCGCTGCTGCACCCAGTGGCGGCCGTCGGGTGTCTGGCCGACCAGGTGAACGGCTGCGGTCGTGATACCAAGCGTCCGCACCGCCGCGCGTTCCACCGTGCCCTTGAGGTGGTCGAACTGGTCGTGGACGGCAAGCTGTTCGCTGCGCCATTCACCGGCCAGGCCGGCGCCGTAGAGCGCACGGGCCAGCAGGTTCAGGCTGGTGGTGACGTCGCCCAGCAGGCGCCAGCCGAGCTCCACCGGATGCTCCTGCTGCAGGATCTGGCTGATGGCGTCCAGCATGACGTGCAGTGCCTGGTCATCCAGCAGGCCGGCCTCGACCGAGCCGATGACCGACTGCCCGGCCCACAGCGGCACGCGGCGCCGCAATGGTTGCACGATGGCCCGTCCACGCAAGTCCTTGAGCCAGGGCGCGTCAAACACCAGCTGGCCAGCCACAGCAGCCTACAGCGTCAGGATGGTGGAGCCCGTGGTCTTGCGCGCTTCGAGCGAGCGGTGCGCTTCGGCCACATCGCTCAACGCAAAGCGCTGGTCAATGCGGATGTCGACCTGGCCGCTGGTCACCATGGCAAACAGGTCGTCGGCCATCTCCTGGGTGCTTTCGCGTGTGGCGATATGGGTAAACACCGTCGGGCGCGAGACATACAGCGAACCCTTGGCACCCAGCAGACCGATATCCAGCGGTTCGACCTTGCCCGACGCATTGCCGAAGTTGGCCAGCAATCCGAAGGGGCGCAGGCAGTCCAGCGACTTGAGGAAGGTGTCCTTGCCAACCGAGTCATACACCACCTTGACGCCCTTGCCGCCGGTGATGTCCTTGACCCGCGCCACGAAGTCTTCTTTGGCGTAGTTGATGACATGCGCAGCGCCCAGCGATTTGGCGAGTGCGCACTTTTCGTCCGAGCCGGCGGTGCCTATCAGCTGCAGGCCCATGGCTTTGGCCCACTGGCAGGCAATCAGCCCCACGCCACCCGCGGCTGCATGAAACAGCACATAGTCACCAGGCTGCAGGCCGCCTTGTGGCTGCGTCCGGCGCAGCAGGTACTGAGCGGTCAAGCCCTTGAGCATCATGGCCGCACCGGTCTCGAAGGAGATCGCATCGGGCAGGCGACACACACAACGGGCCGGCATCACGCGGACTTCGCAATAAGCACCCGGCGGCTGGCTGGTGTAGGCGGCACGGTCACCCACACTGAGGTGCGTGACACCTTCACCCACGGCTTCCACGACGCCAGAAGCCTCCATGCCGAGCTGAAGCGGCATGGGCAGCTTGTAAACACCGGCGCGTTGGTAGATATCGATGTAGTTGAGGCCGATGGCCTTGTGGCGTATGCGGATTTCGCCGGGGCCTGGGTCGCCTACCGTGACATCGACGAGCTTGAGTTCTTCAGGGCCGCCATGCTGGTTGATGATGATGGCTTTGGAGGTCAGGGAGGTCATTTTTTTCCTTGTCTTTTGTATGGCGTGGATTGCGCTGATCGTGCTGCGAACGCAGGCCCGGTATGGTGCCACGAATCACCATCGCCTGCAGCGCAGGGCGTATCACAGCCGATGCGACGGGCTTCCACAGACCAGCAGTTGGCTTGTTAAAGTGATGACCATGAATCAACGTCTTACACCCGCCACGGCCCTGCTGCTGGTGGTTCCACCGGCGCTGTGGGCCGGCAACGCCGTGGTTGGCCGCCTCGTCACCGGCTTGGTGCCGCCCATGACGCTTAACTTTTTTCGCTGGGCATTAGCCTTCGTTATCCTGCTGCCGATGGCATACCGCGTACTGGGTCCTGGCAGCGCCTTGTGGCCGCACTGGAAGCGCTTTGCCCTGCTCGGCCTGCTGGGCGTGGGCTGCTACAACGCCCTGCAATACCTCGCATTGAAAACTTCCACACCGCTCAATGTCACGCTGGTCGCCGCCAGCGTTCCAGTATGGATGCTGGGCATAGGGGCACTGTGCTTCGGCCAGCCGGTTTCACGCCGGCAAATGGCGGGCGCGCTGCTGTCTGTCGCCGGTGTGCTGCTGGTACTGTCGCGCGGCCAGTGGAGCTTGCTGGTGCAGGTACACCTGGTGCCGGGCGACGTGTATGTGCTGCTGGCCACCATCGCCTGGGCTTTTTACAGCTGGCTGCTGGCAAATCCGAGCGACCCACCGGAAATCCGCAACGACTGGGCCGCTTTTCTAATGGCGCAGATTGTGTTTGGCTTGGGCTGGTCGGGCGCCTTCGCGGGCGGCGAATGGGCCTTGACAGGCGCTCACATCATTTGGAGCTGGCCGCTGGCCATCGCCCTGCTGTATGTTGCCGTCGGGCCTGCGGTGATCGCCTACCGCTGCTGGGGCATGGGCGTGCAACGTGTTGGCCCGGCCATGGCGGGGTTCTTCTCAAACCTCACCCCGCTCTTTGCTGCGGTGCTATCGGCAGCATTTCTGGGTGAGCTACCGCACCCTTACCATGGTCTGGCGTTTTTACTGATATCGGCGGGATCGTGGTGTCGGCGCCGCGCACATTGGTGCCGCGTGACCAAGCCATCCGGTCGGAATAACGTCAAGATCGCACCTTCCCGGACGATGTGGAAGGACGGCCTGCGAATCTTCCCCGACCTCGTGTAGGACTGCGGCGCACAGGGCGCTGATTTGAACAAAACAGCCGTGATGTCCGGGACAATCCGATTCATGGTAACCATACACAAAAGCCCGACTTACCAGGCCTTCCGGCTCAAACGCTGGCAGTCGGTTCTGCTCGGTATTGTGGCGGTGCTGTTGATCCTGTTCATCATCTTCGACTGGAACTGGTTTCGCAAACCGCTTGAACACTACATCTCGGACAAAACACAGCGCGAATTCACAATCTCCAACCTTGATGTCGACATCGGTTTGACGCCTGTCATCAAGATGAAGGATGTCCTCTTTGCCAACGCAAAGTGGTCAGCTGCAAACAAGCCGATGGCGAAGATTGCTTCGCTCGAATTTTCTGTCTCGCTGCGCGACCTGTGGGACGGCAAGGTTCTGGTGCCGCGCGCTGCACTCTCTCAGGCCGACCTGCTGTTTGAAAAATCCAAAGACGGGCAAAAAAACTGGGTGATCCAGGCGCCCTCTGAATCTACCAAGTCCAGCACCTTCCGCATCAGCAGCCTTTCAGTCGATGAGGGCCATCTGCGTTATGTGAACTACGGCGAGCCGCTGAGCGCAGACATCCACGCCAGCACCTTTGTGTCTACGGCAACCGCGAAGGTCACGGATGCAAAGGCCAAAGCCAACAACAGCAGCTACACCACGCGCTACACGTTTACCGGTAAATACCACGATGCAGGCTTCAGCGGTGACGCCATGACTGGCGATGTACTGAGCTTTCAGGAATCCAACATCCCCTTCCCGATCAAGGGCAGGCTGGACGCCGGCACGACGCGGCTGAACGTCGAGGGGACCATCGCCGACGTGGTCAATATCACGGCCATCGACGTGCGCCTTCAGATCGCCGGCAGCACACTGGCCAGCCTGTACCCCTTCCTGCTGCTACCGCTGCCTGCGTCACCGCCTTACGAGTTTAGCGGCCACCTGATTCAAAAGGGTGATCGCTATGGTATCGACGACCTCAGCGGAAAAATCGGCGCTACAGACATTGCGGGCAGCGGCGCCTACATACGCCAAAAACCGCGTCCGCTACTCACAGCCAAACTG
>JANYFF010000520.1 GCA_025362825.1 Polaromonas sp.
TGGCATCAGCAAGATGGCTTTCGAGAAACCCCCAGGCCTGCTCTGCCAGGTGCACGGCTTCTGGCAAACTACTGGCGCGGTGGTACCAGGCCATTGCAAAGATGGCAAAAGCCTGGTCATAGGCATCGCATACCGGGTCAATGATTTCGCCCTGGCTGGTGGTCGTACGATGCCAGCCTTCAAAGCATCCTGTCAGCACGCTGGCTCGGCGCAGAAAATCAAATCCGTGGTCTGCAGCACCGCGCATCACGTCGCCGCCGCCCATCACCGATGCGTGGCTGAACACATAGGTCAGGCGCGCCTGATTGAGCAATGTTTTAAAGGGCGACACAAGTGCCCGGCCGTCCCCGTCCAGCCCTTCAAAGAAGCCGCCTTGCGGGTCCACGATGCGTTCGTGCCAGTACGGACAGACGCGTTCCAGCAACCACAGCCTGGTAGGCTGTGAGTTTGTTTGCGTTGGGGACATGCTAGGCGCCTTGAGGATGTTCGCGCACGCGCGAGACAAGTTGTGTCGGGCTGACAAAGCGCATGGCTATCAGCAACCAGGTCAGGGTTACCGCCATGTAGACAATCGCCATGGCATCAATGGACTGAGGCGCCCTGACACCTGCAGCAAACACGGCGTAATAAAGCGCAACCACCAGCGTTTGCGTACCCGGCCCACCGGTCAGGAAGGTGAGTTCAAACATCGAGATGGTGCGTACCAGTACGAGCAGCGAGGCGGCGAGAATGCCGGGCATCAACAACGGCACCAGCACATGCCTGAAGACCTGCGCATTGCGCGCCCCGAACACCCGCGCGGCTGATTCAAGATTGGTGTCGATCTGCTCAATGAAGGGCGTCATGACAAGAATCACGAAGGGCAGCGCGGGCAGCAAGTTGGCAATGATCACGCCCGTCAGCGTGCCAGCAAGGTTGAGCTGGTACATCACGGTGGCCAACGGTATGCCATAGGTAATGGGCGGAATCATCAACGGCAACAGGAAGAGGCCCATGAGCACACGTTTGCCGCGAAATTCACGCCGCGCCATGGCATAGGCCGCAGGCACACCAATCAACACCGCCAGCAGCACGACAGCCAACACGACCTCAACCGTGACCAGTAGCACGCTGCCCAGCTGGAATTCCTTCCAGGCGGCGAGGTACCAGCTGAAGGTGTAGCCATCGGGCAGCCAGGTATTGAACCAGCGCCTGGCCAGCGAACTGGTCGCCACCGACGCGACGATCAGTCCGACGTTGAGCAGGAAAAAAGTCATCACGCCAACCACGCCCGCATTCCACATGCGGGCGCCCCAGTTGCCGGGAAGGTGGCGCGAAGAACGTGTAGACAACATCTGCGTGTTCATCCCTTGCCTCCAGTCACAGGACCGCGGTATGCCAGCCGCCTGAGCCCAAGCACCAGCGCGACCACAGACAGTTGCACCACACCCATGATCATGGCAATCGAAGAGGCCATGGAGTAGTCATAGTTTTCAAACGCTGCCTCGTAAGCTGCAATTGAAATGACACGCGTCGGCCCCGACGGGGAGCCCAGCAAAACAGCTGATGGAAATACCGAAAAAGCCTGCACAAAGGACAGCGAAAATGACATCGCAAGCCCGGGCAGCAGCAGCGGAAATATCACATACCTGAACTGGCGGAACGGGTTGGCCCCGAGGGTCGCAGCCGCACGTCCCAGCACCGGGTCGATGCCCGTGATGTATGACAGCACCAGCAGGAACACAAAGGGAAAGCCTGAAATCACCAGCGAGATCAGCACGCCCCAGTAGTTGTGCGTCAGCCTCACGGGGCCTTCGTACAAATGCAGCGCCTGAAGGATTTGCGAGAACCAGCCGTTCGGCCCGAAGTAACTCAGCATGCCCTGCGCAATCAGCACCGTGCCCAGTGTCAGCGGGATGGTGATGATGGTGGTGGCAACTTTCTGGTAGGGCGTCTTGTTGCGCAGCCGGTAGGCCAGCGGCACCGCGATAGCTACGTTGATGAGGGTGGCAGGTAGCGCCAGCCCCATGGTGGTACCGATGGTTCTCCAGAGGTTTTCATCATTGAAAAACGTCACGTAGTTGGCCAGGGCCCCGCCACCGTTCATGGGGTGGAACGACAGGATGAGCCCGTCAAGGAAGGGATAGACGAACACCAGCAGGATAAAAAGCGTGGCCGGTGCGAGCATCCAGAACGCCGGGTCTTTCCAGCGGCTGCCCGGCATGCCTGACGTGTTTTGCATCATGACGCTTGGTCCCATGGATACACCAGCACGCGCTCCTGCGGGATGGCCAGCGTCAGGCTTTCACCAACGCTCGCGTTGCCCTGCGTGCGGACAAACAGCTGGGTGCGGTCCGGCGCGCGCAGCATGAACAGCGTCTCGCGGCCGTAGTATTCGACGGACTCGACCACGGCGGTCAAAGTGTTTTGCGCGGCCGAGGCGCCGGAGACGATGGTGAAGTCGTCCGGGCGAATGGCTGCGACGGCTTTGGCCCCGAGCACACCGCTGACCGTCCCCAGCAACGCAATGCTCGGCCCCTTGAGGTGGGCGACGGTACCGCGCTGTTCAATGACGTCGAGCTTTATTTCATTGCGATAGCCCATGAACCGTGCAACTGCAAGGTTTTGCGGCTCGCTGTAAACGGTCTGCGGTGTACCGACCTGCTGTGCAACGCCGTCCTTCATAACCACGATGCGGTCGGCCAGCGATAGCGCCTCGTCCTGATCGTGGGTGACATACAGGGTCGTGCGGCCGAGTTCGCTGTGTATGCGGCGAATCTCGGTGCGCATTTCCAGTCGGAGCTTGGCGTCGAGATTGGACAATGGCTCGTCCATCAAAATCAGCGGCGGCTCAATGACGATGGCGCGCGCGATGGCAACGCGTTGTTGCTGGCCGCCCGAGAGCTGGCCCGGCAGCTTGTGCGCGTGCACGCCCAGCTGGACCAGGTCCAGTGCCTGTCCGACCTTTGCATCTATCTCCTGCTGCGGCAGGCCGCGCATGAGCAGGCCAAAGCCGACATTCTTTGCCACCGTCATGTGCGGAAACAGGGCGTAGTTCTGGAAAACCATGCCAAAGCCGCGCTCCTCCGGAGGCAACAGGTCAATACGCTTGTCGTCCAGCAGGATCTGCCCATCGGACAGTGCCATGAGCCCGGCGATGCAGTTCAGCGCGGTCGATTTGCCGCAACCCGACGGTCCGAGCAAGGCAATGAATTCGCCGCGGGCGATATCGAGCGTGAGCCCGTCAAGCGCCGCATGAACGGGAGGCCCGCTTTTTTTGCCGCCAGGCGCGCCGCCAAAACGGCGGGTGACCTTTTGCAGCCGCAGGGTGTTGAAGTTATGGTTCATTGAAAGCAGTCGCCCGATAAATCATTTGTATTTCTGGGCGCCGACTTCCTGGTCCCAAATACGAAACGCCTTGACCATGGATTCGGCGTCAAGCGGCTGGGCGTGTGGTTGCTTGGTTGTCCATTCGGCAAACTCAGGCCGGCCGAATTCCTTGATCACATCCTGGCTTTCTTTCGGGGCCATCGTCACAGGCACGTTTTTGACCGCTGGTCCAGGGTAAAAATAGCCTTTATCCCAGGTTAGCGCCTGCTGCTGCGGCTTGAGCAAGTGGGCCATCAAGTCCAGCACCACCGGCATCTTGTCGGCAGCTACGCCCTTGGGGACCATCATGTATTGGGTGTCGTTGATCCAGGTGAAATTTTTGAAGGCGACGATCTTGAACTCCTTGGGTACGATGCCCAGGGCGCGTGGGTTGATGTCCCAGCCTGTGACGCTAGGCGTGATGTCACGCGAACCCTGCCCGAGTTCTTTCATGACCGCGCCGGTACCAGTGGGGTAGTACTCGATACAGGTGTTCAGCGCCTTGAGGTAGACCCAGGTTTTTTCCCAGCCGTTGACTGGGTCTTTGGGGTTCTTGTCACCCAACAAATAGGGCAGACCCATCATGAAGGCCCGACCTGGCCCTGAATTGGCGGGACGCGCGTAAATCAACCGGTTCGGGTTAGCCTTGCACCACGCGAGCAGTTCCTGCGGGGTGGTCGGTGGCTGCTTGACCTTGTCGGGGTTGTATTGCAAAAACGGCCCGCCCGTCATGAAGACCACGGCCAAGGCTTCGCCCTGTGCCAGCTCCTGCATTTTTTGCGCCTGTGGGTGGTAGTTGCCCAGCACACCTGGGAATTTCTTGTCTTGCTCGGGCAGCATTCGGGTCCAGAGTTTTTGCTGGATGCCGGCCGCCAAAATGTCGTTGCCGCCCAACACCAGGTCAATGTCGGTGCGGTTGGCGGCCTGCATGGCCTTGAGCTTGCCGGGCAACTCAGGCGCTGGCGCCTTGGTGAAGGTGAACTTTACGTTGGGATTGACGGTTTTGTAGGACTCTATGGCATCCTGCAGCAGCGCCAGGGCGCCTCCCACGTCGACCACGTTGATCGTCTGGGCGTGCACTGACCGGGCGGACAGCGCAGCGGTGACCCCCAGAGCGCACAGCAGGCTAAGCAACGCGCCGGGTAATGTCTTTTTTATCTTCATTTGTATGTCTCCTGATAGTTGCGGCTAAGCGAGCCGCCCGCCAATCCCGTTAAACAACTTCACAACGATTTGTGTCAGGCCTCATGAAACTCCGCCGTTATGAATGGCCGCGTTTGCTTGCGGGACTGTTCATGTGCTTTTGAAGTCTGGGTCATCTTAGGGATCAAAATCACAAATGCGATAGTGGTAAACCACCATACGTAAATTTGGTATACCATTCAAAATGTGGACAAACCAATTCTATGCATGGCAACCCAAACTTCTCCATCACCTTTTGCTGCGGCGGCGACACCTCCACTCCCGGCTGCAGACCGGTCTTACCAAAAACTGGCAGCGCAGATTCTTGAGTTAGTCACCAAGGGTGAATTCGCATCGGGCGCTCGGCTGCCTTCCGAGCGTGCGCTCGCCGAACGTTTTGACGTCAGCCGTACGTCGGTGCGCGAAGCCATCATTGCGCTGGAGCTTCAGGGGGCGGTCGAGGTTCGCGGAGGGTCCGGTATCTATGTTGGCCAGTTGCCCGGCAGCCCATCACCGGTTTTCATGCCGCAAACCGGGCCGGGCCCTTTTGAGGTGTTGCGGGCGCGCTGCCTGATCGAATCAGAAATCGCTTCAGTGGCCGCTGTAACCCGACAGGATGCCGACCTGGATCGTATTTTTACGGCGCTGGCCGCCATGCGTGAGCACATGGACGACAAGCTGGCCAACGCATCGGCCGACCGCCTGTTTCACTTGCGCATTGCCGAGTCGACAGGCAACAGCGTGCTGCTGCAAATGGTTACCGCGTTGTGGGACCACGCGCGAGGGCCGCTGTGGACCCAAATGGAAGCGCACTTTCACTCGCCCGCACTGCGGGCGGCGTCGCAAGAAGATCACCAGCGTGTCTTCAGCGCTTTGCTGGCGCGCGATGCCGAAGGCGCACGCGCCGCAATGCGCGCGCACCTTGAGCGCGTCATCAGCGAGTTCGCGCAGGCGTGGCGCTGACCAACAACAAAACCTCGACTTCACAACCAACGCCGGGAATTGGCGTGTCACTTCAGGAGACAACCATGACAAGTTTTTTATTCCACAAACATTTGCCCGCATTGGCCGCCGGTGTTTTTATAGCCGCCTTTGCAGGTCAGGCCTTTGCCCAGGCCGTGCCAGCGCCGGGGACCAGCGCCCGCATCGACGCCATCAAGAAAGCTGGCGTGTTGCGCGCAGCGGTCTTGTCCAACCCGCCGTGGCTTGTGGAAAACACCACCAGCTCCGGTGATGCCTGGGGCGGCCCGGCGTGGATTCTGGCCAACGAATATGCGCGGTTGTTGGGGGTGAAATTGCAAGCCGTACCGGTGTCACATGAAACCAAGGTGCCGGTGCTGGCGTCCAACCAGGCCGACATGACGATATCGCCGCTGTCCGTTACGCCAGAGCGGCTTAAGGTGGTTGATTTTGTGACCTACTCGGCCACCGCGCTTTGCGTGTTTGGCCGTGCCGACAACCCCAAGGTCGCCAACGCGAAGTCAATTGATGAATTCAACAGCCCGGACGTCACGGTTGCCTACTTCACGGGCGGTGGTGAGGAAAACTGGGTTAAAAAACGCTTTCCGAATGCCAAGCTGCGCGGTGTTTCTACTGCCGGAACAGCCGCGCCGGTCGAAGAAATCATGGCCAAGCGCGCCGACGTGACGCCAATTAATCGGGTGCCATGGGCAGCGCTGAACCG
>JANYFF010000417.1 GCA_025362825.1 Polaromonas sp.
GACCTGGTGCGGTGCATGAAAAGCATAAGCAGAACTCCCTGATATTGGAAAGCCGAACTCATGCACGAAAGCCCGGGTCCATGCGGTCGAGCTTGCGCAACAGCGCTGGCCACTCCATAAGCCCATAGGGTCGGCGGGTGCCGGGCTGGTAGTTGTTCCACGTCTCTTCCAGCACCTCTCGCGGCACCGCCTTGAGCGGCGTGTTGCAGGACATCGCGCCTATCTGTGCGCGGCAGGCCAGCTCCAGCCTGTGCATCCAGTTGAAGGCTTCGCCCACGCTACGGCCCACAACCAGCGCGCCATGGTTGCGGAAGATCACGGCCTCGCTCTGGCCGAGGTCCGCGAGCAGCGAGGCCTGTTCTGCGGTGTTCAGCACCACGCCCTGGTAGTCGTGGTAAGCGATCTTCAAAAAGCGCATGGCGGTCTGCGTGAGCGGCAGCAGGCCGCACTCGAGCGAAGACACCGCCATCGAGGCCCAGCTGTGCGTATGGATCACACAGGCCACGTCTGGCCGCGCGGCATGGACCGCGCTGTGGATCACATAGCCGGCCTTGTTGATGCCGTAGTTCAGGTCGCCAAAGTCAGGGGACGAAAGGATGTTGCCGTCCTGATCGACCTTGATCAGGCTGGACGCGGTGATCTCCTCGTACATCATGCCGTAGGGGTTGATCAGGAAGGCGCCGTGCTCGCCGGGCACGTGCGAGGAAATGTGGTTGGCCATCATGTCCGACATGCCGAAAAGGTCGACCAGCCGGTAGCAAGCTGCCAGATCAATGCGGGCCTGCCATTCAGCTTCGGAGCAACGGCCCTTCATGGAAGGGATCTGGAGCACGCCAGGGTTCGTCATCGTGGGTTCCTTTGGGTTGCTGGAATTCGTTCGTTCAGTCAGCGCCCAAGCCGACGGGATTGGGCTGCCGCTTTTCCACCGCGTGGCGCAGCAGCGCAGCGGTGCGGAAGATGCCATGCGCAAACTTGCCATAGGGTAGCGTGGCAAACAGCGCCATTACTACGCCCAGGTGGATGGCCAACAAGGCCGCCAGCGCTGGCGTTCCGCGTGCCAGCCACAGCGCCAGGCCGCTCAGGCTCGTGAAGAACAGCAGCGCGATGAAGCCGAGGTCCATGGGCTTTTGGGCTGCGTCGCCGTGCTGCGGATCGCGCCTCAAATTCAGCCAGAACAGCCCCGCCGTGCCCAGCAACAAGCTCACGCCGCCAGCAGCACCCAGCACTTTGGGCAGGCTGGGCAGGTCATACGGCGCTACCCAGCCAAATGCGTAGTGGTACACCGTGGCCAGGCTGGTGGCGGCAAAGCACAGCATGAAGCCGTAAAACGTCAGGTGATGGGCGCGGCGGCGCGACAGGGTGAAGGCGTCGTCCTCGTTGTTGCAGCCCTCGCCGTGGCCGCCGCCCAGGTATTTGAGCCGCAGCACGTCGTGCGTGGCCTCGGCAGCGGCAGGTGCGCTGACGGGCAGGCCCGAGGTGGCCGGCGTCACATCACGCCAGAAGCGCCGCACGCCCAGGCCCAGGGCCAGCACAGCCCACAAAAACACAGGCGCAAACATGCCAACCAGCAGGTTGTGGGGGAACAGGGTGTAGAAGTTGCCGCGCAGGTCGCCCCCCCACAGCGTGCCCTTGAGCGCCAGCGCCAGCAGCAGAAAAATCGCCAGCCCGGCGGCGAGCGCCAGCGACAGCGCGAGGCCGTTGCGCTGGTAGAGCCTGCCCAGCGCTGGCGGCCAGGCGTAGTCCGCATAGGTCTGGCCGCGCACCCGGGCCATGGCCTGCGGCACATTCACGGCAAACTCGTGCGGCGGCGCGTACTGGCAGGCATGCAGGCAGGCGCCGCAGTTGTGGCACAGATTGGCCAGGAAATGGATGTCGGCCTTGCCGAAGTCGAGGCGCCGCGTCATGGCCGGAAACACGGCGCAAAAGCCTTCGCAGTAGCGGCAGGCGTTGCAGATCTGCATCTGCCGGGCCACTTCGGCCTCAGACGCGCTGAGCATCAGCCCGGCGCCCACTTCCCCGTTGGCCAAGGCCACAGCGTCACGGGTCAAAGCCTCAAGCTGTTGCATGGTCTGCTCCTGATTTAATAGCTGCTCGCGCGGACTGCACGCCGGCTATACGGCCAAAAGCCGTGCCAATCGACATGCCAACGCCGGCGGTGTAGCCCTTGCCCAGCACGTTGCCAGCCATCATTTCACCGGCCACAAAGAGGTTGGGGCTGGGCACGCCGGCGAAGGCCACGGCGGTGGTTTCGTCAGTCTTCAGGCCCAGATAGGTAAAGGTCACGCCCGGCTTGAGCGCGTAGCCATAAAAAGGCCCCTTGTCCACCGGCCGGGCCCAGTGGGTTTTGGCAGGGCTGAGTTGTTCGGTGTGGCAGTCATCGAGCACCGTGTGATCGAAGCTGCCAACCCGGCAGGCGGCGTTGTAGTCATTCATGGTTTGCATGAAGGTGGGCACATCCAGGCCAAGATTTTGCGCCAGCTCGGGCAGCGTGGCGGCCCGGGTGCCGGGAAATACCGGCGGCATGAAGCGGCCAGCCGCCTTGGCGTCGATGATCGAGTAAGCCACCTGCCCTGGCTGCTGTGCCACCAGCCGGCCCCATATCGCATAGCGCTTGGGCCAAAAATCCTCGCCTTCGTCATAAAAGCGGCGGCTCTCGCGGTTCACCACCACACCCAGCGACACGCAGTCGATGCGCGTGCAGATGCCGCCGTCGTAGAGCGGGGCACGCGCATCAATGGCGACCATGTGGGCCTGGGTCGCATCGCCTATGCTGTCGGCGCCGGCCTGCAGCAACTGGCGCAGCAGCACGCCCTGGTTAAAGCGCGTGCCGCGAATCGCAAAGTTGTCAGACGGCCATTCGCCGCGTTCGTTCTGGCCCCAGGCCTCGCGCAGCCACTCGCGGTTCGATTCGAAACCGCCGGCGGCCAGCACGCAGGACGTAGCCGCGATGCGCTCGTTGCCCACAAAAGCCGCTACAAAACGACCGCCTTCAAGTTCCAGCCGGTCCACCGGCGCGTTGTAGCGGATCTGCACGCCGAGCTTTTCGGCGCTGCGGTAGTAGGCGTTGACCAGCGCCTTGCCGCCGCCCATAAAAAAAGCATTGGTGCGGCTCAGGTGCAGCGTGCCCGACAGCGACGGCTGAAAGTGCACGCCGTGGCGGCGCATCCAGTCGCGGCAATTGCTGGACGCACGAATCGTGAGGCGCGCCAGCGCCTCGTTGGTCTGGCCGCCAGTGACCTTGAGCAGGTCCTGCCAGAATTCTTCTTCGCTGTAAGCCTCGGTCAGCACGTCCTGCGGCGCATCGTGCATGCAGCGCAGGTTGCGGGTGTGGGCCGAATTGCCGCCACGCCATTCACGCGGCGCGGCTTCGAGCAGCAGCACGCTGGCGCCAGCCTCGCGCGCCATCAGCGCTGCGCATAAAGCGGCATTGCCGCCGCCGATCACCAGTACATCCACCGCCATAGCCACCTCGCCGTTTACAGGAAGGTGTCGACTGTAGGGGCGGTTCGCGTATTTGGTCAGCCCTGCACCACGATGGGGGTATCACAAATCGTGATGGATCAGCCGTGCGCCCTGCCATTGGCCGGAACGCACCAGGGTCCGGGCACAGTCTGCCAGCA
>JANYFF010000525.1 GCA_025362825.1 Polaromonas sp.
AACCAGCGTTACAAGCCATCGCGTACGACGGATCAACTGCATATCCTTGTAACTGCTGACCCGGGCCGCCGTCAAGTTATAATCAGTGGCTTTTCAAAACACAGCTTCGCCCAAGCGCATACAAAGCAATCCCCCTCTCAAAAGCAGCCTGCAAAAGTCCTTTGATGACGAATGCGCGTGCTTGGGCGAACCGTAACCAAACCGGAGAACCCAGTGCTTTTGTCTCTACAGGGAACATCAGGAAAATCCCCTCACGCCATTTTGGCGCTCGCAGACGGCACGGTCTTTATTGGCAATTCGATTGGCGCGCCTGGCGCCACGATCGGTGAGGTGGTGTTCAACACCGCCATGACCGGCTATCAGGAGATCCTCACGGACCCGAGCTATTGCCAGCAGATCGTCACGCTCACCTATCCCCACATCGGCAATTACGGCATCAACGCCGAAGACGTCGAAGCTGAAAAAGTCCATGCGGCTGGCCTGATCATCAAAGACCTGCCGCTGTTGGCATCGAATTTCCGCATGTCCATGACCCTGTCCGAGTACCTGGTCAAAGAGGGTACGGTGGCAATCGCCAATATCGATACGCGCCAGCTGACACGCCACCTGCGCAGCAAGGGCGCACAAAACGGTTGCATACTGGCCTTGCCTGCTGGCGAGGACGTCAGCCAGCCTGCGATTGAAAAAGCTGTTGCAGCCGCTCGCGGCGTGCCCAGCATGTCCGGACTGGATCTGGCGAAAGTTGTCTCCGTGAAGCAGACCTACGAGTGGACCCAGACCGAGTGGAAGCTTGGCGCTGGCTACGGGGTTCAGATCACCCCGAAATTCCATGTCGTCGCCTTCGACTTTGGCGTGAAGAAAAACATCCTGCGCATGATGGCCGAGCGCGGTGCGCGCATCACGGTTGTGCCGGCGCAGACACCTGCCGCTGATGTGCTCAAACTCAAGCCTGATGGCATCTTCCTGGCCAACGGCCCGGGCGATCCAGAGCCCTGCGATTACGCGATTGCTGCTGTCCGTGAGCTGATTGAAACCGGCATCCCGACCTTCGGCATTTGCCTGGGCCACCAGATCATGGCGCTGGCCAGCGGCGCAAAAACCTTCAAGATGAAGTTCGGCCACCACGGTGCCAACCACCCGGTCAAGGATCTTGACAATGGTCGCGTCAGCATCACCAGCCAAAACCACGGTTTTGCGGTCGATGAGAAGTCACTGCCTGCCAATCTGCGCCCGACGCACATCAGCCTGTTTGACGGCACACTGCAGGGCCTGGCCCGCACCGACAAACCGGCGTTCTGCTTCCAGGGTCACCCGGAAGCATCGCCCGGCCCGCACGATATTTCATACCTTTTTGACCGATTCACAGCCCTCATGGAACAGCATGGAGGGAACAAATAATGCCTAAACGCACCGACATTAAAAGCGTCCTCATCATTGGCGCCGGCCCCATCATCATTGGTCAGGCCTGCGAGTTTGACTACTCCGGCGTGCAAGCCTGCAAGGCTTTGCGTGAAGAAGGCTACAAGGTCATCCTGATCAACAGCAACCCCGCCACGATCATGACCGACCCGGCCACCGCCGACGTCACCTACATCGAGCCCATCACTTGGCAGACCGTCGAAAAAATCATCGCCAAAGAGCGCCCTGACGCCATCCTGCCGACCATGGGCGGGCAGACGGCGCTTAACTGCGCACTTGATTTGTGGCACAACGGCGTGCTTGAAAAATATAAGGTCGAGCTGATTGGCGCCAAGCCTGAAGCGATTGACAAGGCGGAAGACCGCCTGAAGTTCAAAGATGCGATGACGAAAATCGGCCTGGGTTCGGCCCGTTCCGGCATCGCGCACAGCATGGAAGAAGCCTGGACGGTGCAAAAAACTCTGGGCTTTCCGACCGTCATTCGCCCCAGCTTCACGTTGGGCGGTACCGGTGGCGGTATAGCCTACAACTCCGAAGAATTTGAAGAAATTTGCAAGCGTGGCCTTGAAGCCTCGCCGACCAAAGAGCTGCTGATTGAAGAGTCGTTGCTGGGCTGGAAAGAGTACGAGATGGAAGTGGTGCGCGACACGGCCGACAACTGCATCATCGTTTGCTCGATTGAAAACCTTGACCCCATGGGTGTGCACACCGGTGACTCCATCACCGTGGCGCCAGCGCAAACGCTGACCGACAAGGAATACCAGATTCTGCGCAATGCATCGCTGGCGGTGCTGCGCGAAATCGGCGTTGATACCGGCGGCTCCAACGTGCAGTTTTCCATCAACCCGGCAGATGGACGCATGGTCGTGATCGAGATGAATCCGCGCGTGTCGCGGTCATCCGCATTGGCGTCGAAAGCGACAGGATTTCCCATCGCCAAGGTCGCCGCCAAGCTGGCCGTGGGCTACACGCTGGACGAGCTGCGCAACGACATCACCGGCGGCGCCACGCCAGCGAGTTTTGAGCCTAGCATCGATTACGTGGTCGTCAAGATTCCGCGTTTCGCTTTCGAGAAATTCCCAACGGCTGATTCGCGTTTGACGACGCAGATGAAATCAGTCGGCGAAGTCATGGCCATGGGCCGTACTTTTCAGGAATCATTCCAGAAAGCACTGCGCGGCCTGGAAGTCGGCGTCGATGGCATGAACGAGAAAACGCAAGACCGCGAAGTGCTTGAAAAGGAACTGGGCGCACCAGGGCCTGACCGCATCTGGTACGTCGGCGACGCATTTGCCATGGGCATGAGCGTTGATGAAGTCTTTGCGTTGACCAAGATCGACCCGTGGTTTCTGGTGCAGATCGAGCAGATCGTCAAGATCGAACTTGAGCTTGAAACGGTCACACTTGAGAGTATTGATAAAGGCACTTTGCGTACGCTGAAGCAAAAAGGTTTTTCCGATCGCCGGCTCGCCAGGCAGCTCAAGACCACCGATACCGCGATTCGTGAAAAGCGCATCGCGCTGGGTGTGCGCCCGGTCTACAAGCGTGTTGATACCTGTGCTGCAGAATTCGCCACCAACACCGCTTACATGTACTCGACCTACGAGTCCGAAGGCAGCGAGTGCGAGGCAGCGCCTACCAACAAGAAAAAAATCATGGTGCTGGGCGGCGGACCCAACCGTATCGGCCAGGGCATCGAGTTTGACTATTGCTGCGTTCATGCGGCGCTGGCCATGCGCGAAGACGGCTACGAGACCATCATGGTCAACTGCAATCCCGAAACGGTCTCAACCGACTACGACACCTCTGACCGCCTGTACTTTGAGCCGCTGACGCTTGAAGACGTGCTCGAAATTGTCGATAAGGAAAAGCCCTTTGGTGTGATTGTCCAGTACGGCGGCCAGACGCCCTTGAAGCTGGCGCTGGATCTTGAAGCCAACGGCGTGCCCATCATAGGCACCAGCCCTGACATGATTGATGCGGCCGAAGATCGCGAACGCTTCCAGAAACTGCTGCACGAACTCAAGTTGCGCCAGCCGCCCAACGCCACGGCCCGTACCGAACCGGAAGCGCTTGAAAAAGCTGCAGCGCTGGGCTACCCGCTGGTGGTACGCCCCAGCTATGTGCTGGGCGGCCGCGCCATGGAAATCGTGCATGAGCAGCGCGACCTGGAGCGCTACATGCGCGAGGCCGTGAAGGTCAGCCATGACTCGCCCGTGCTGCTGGACCGTTTCCTCAATGACGCGATCGAGTGCGATGTGGACTGCATCCGCGATGCGCAGGGCAGCACCTTCATTGGTGGCGTGATGGAACACATCGAGCAGGCCGGCGTGCACAGCGGCGACTCGGCGTGTTCGTTGCCCCCTTATTCACTCAGCGCAGACACGGTCACCGAGATCAAGCGCCAGACCGCCGCCATGGCCAAGGCACTGAACGTGGTGGGTCTGATGAACGTCCAGTTCGCCATCCAGAACATCGACGGCAAAGACGTTATCTATGTGCTTGAAGTCAATCCGCGTGCTTCACGTACGGTGCCGTTCGTCAGCAAGGCTACCGGCATCCAGCTGGCCAAGGTGGCCGCGCGCTGCATGGTCGGTCAGTCGCTGGCATCGCAGGGCATCACGGCAGAGGTGACGCCGCCTTATTTCAGCGTGAAAGAAGCAGTATTCCCCTTCGTCAAGTTCCCTGGCGTGGACACGATTCTCGGCCCCGAGATGAAATCCACCGGCGAAGTCATGGGCGTCGGCAGGACTTTTGGCGAGGCGTTTGTGAAGTCCCAACTGGGTGCCGGCACCAAGCTGCCGACTTCGGGCAAGGTCTTCCTGACCGTCAAGAACAACGACAAGCCGCGCGCTGTTGAAGTCGCACGCGCACTGAGCGCCATGAAGTTTGAAATCGTGGCGACCAAGGGTACGGCGGCTGCCATCAATGCCGCCGGCATTGCCTGCGGAGTGGTCAACAAAGTCACCGAAGGCCGGCCGCACGTTGTGGACATGATCAAGAACAACGAGATCGCGCTGGTCATCAACACCGTCGAAGAGCGCCGCAATGCGATTGCCGATTCGAGGCAGATCCGCACGTCGTCGCTGCTGGCCCGCGTCACAACCTTCACCACGATTGCCGGCGCAGAAGCGGCTGTCGAGGGCATGAAATACCTGGACAACCTCAGCGTCATTTCGGTCCAGGAAATGCACGCCCAACTCGCCTGATGGTGGGTTAGTACGGGGCAGATCACAGCGTATTTGAATTAAACTTGAAACTGTTTAAAAAAACGCCGCCGCCAGGTGACTGGTGGCGGTTTCGCTTTTGCAGGAGCACAAAACATGGCAACCATCCCCATCACCAAGGTCGGCTCGGAGAAGCTCAAGGCTGAATTGCACCAGCTGAAAACCGTTGATCGTCCCTGGGTCATCAATGCCATTTCAGAGGCGCGTGCGCAGGGTGACCTGAGCGAAAACGCCGAGTACGAGGCTGCCAAGGACAGGCAGGGCTTTGTTGAAGGCCGCATTCAGGAAATCGAAGGCAAGCTGTCGGTGGCGCAGATCATTGATCCGTCAGAGATGGATGCCGGCGGCAAGGTCGTGTTTGGCTCGACCATCGAGCTGCAGGACGAAGACTCCGGCAACAAGGTGACCTACCAGATCGTCGGCGAGGACGAGGCCGACATCAAGTTCGGCCGCGTCAACATTGGCTCGCCGATTGCTCGCGCCCTAATTGGTAAGGACGAGGGCGATACCGTAGACGTGATGGCGCCCGGCGGTATCAAGCGTTACGAAATCATTGCCGTCATGTATATATGAAGCCCGCGGCCCCTGCTGGCGAAGAGATGACCTGAAGGCGTTAAATTCGTGAAGCAACGCCTGGCGATATTTGCGGTAGCCCTCTGGTGGGGCAGTCTGACGACCTTGGGTTTTCTGGTCGTGCCCTTGCTCTTTATGCATCTGCCCAGCCCTGCTGCTGCGGGCGCCATGGCGGCAAAGCTTTTCACTGCGCAAACCTGGCTCAGCGTGGCCTGCACCATGCTACTGTTGATGATTTTCAATAGAAAAGATGCTGCAGCCCCCGTTGTACCAACGCATGCCGCTATCAAATTTGTAGTAATGGGACTGCTATTGGCCTTGCTGGTGGAGTTTGGCGTTTCGCCGCGCATTGTCAGTGCACGCGCCGAAGGCGGCAATCTCAAGCTCTGGCATGCGCTGGGCAGCGGCATGTATTTTTTGCAGTGGCTATGTGCCGGCCTCGCGCTGTGGCGCTTGAGTTCTCTGGATTCCGGCAAGAATTAAACCAGGGCGTTACCAGTGCAGCCCCGGGCTCCCCCGAGAAAGCGACGCCCTCCTGGGGGGGGGGGGGCAGCGAAGCACGCAATGGGCTGTTCTCTTGGTGGCGAGGCTTCGATACTTCAGCTTGAACGGTTGTTGGGTCTAAGCGAACGGTATGGGCATTAGACACGCACCACGCGGCCGGGATTCATCAGGTTTTGCGGGTCCAGGGCCTGCTTGATGGCGCGCATCATGCCTAGAGCCACTGGCGATTTGTGATGCTCAAGCTTGTCCACTTTCAGGCTTCCCACGCCATGCTCTGCCGATATTGAACCGTCAAAGCGCCCGACGGAGTCATAGACGATGGTATTGACCTCTTCTTCATGGTCACGCAAGAAAGCCGCCATATCACCGCCCTCGGGTGCCTGTACGTTGTAGTGCAGGTTGCCATCACCCAGGTGGCCAAAATTGACCAGCCGCACGCCGGGAATGGCGGCCTGGAGCAAGGCGTCGGTTTGTTCGACAAACTCGGGTATGCGTGAAACCGCTATCGAAATGTCGTGCTTGATGTTCAGGCCCTCTTCGGCCTGCGCCAGAGGAATGCTTTCGCGAATGTGCCACAGCTGGTGCGCCTGCGTGAGGCTTTCAGCGACCACCGCATCCGTCACGCAGCCTTGGTCCAGGGCTGTTTCGAGCAGGCGTTCGAATTGCTCGCGCGCATGACTTTCCGACTCATGGTCGGAATTCTCCAGCAATACGCAAAACGGCGTGTCGGCATACAGCGGAACGCGTTGCTGCGGGAAGTGTTTGGCGACCAGGCTCAATGCGAACTGTCCCATGACTTCAAAACCTGTGAGGCCTGCACCGAGGTGCTCATGCGCCAGGCCGAGGAGCGTGACGGCGTGGTTCATCGAAGGAACTGCTGCCCATGCGGTCAAGCGCGCTGCAGGCATCGGATAAAGCTTCATGGTTGCAGCCGTGATGATACCGAGCGTACCTTCGCTGCCTATAAAAAGGTCGCGCAGGTCATAGCCGGTGTTGTCTTTGCGCAGACCGCTCAGGCCCCGCCAGGTGTCCCCCTGCGGCGTGACGACTTCAAGGCCCAGGCAAAGGTCGCGCGCATTGCCGTAACGCACGACCTGCGTGCCGCCAGCGTTGGTGCCCAGATTGCCACCTATGGTGCAACTGCCTTCTGCTGCCAGACTCAGGGGGAATAAAAATCCGGCTTGTTCGGCTGTTTTCTGCAGCGTTTGCAGGATGCAGCCGGCCTCGACCGTCATGGTCAGGTTGGCGGCATCTATGCTGCGCACCGCGTTCATGCGCTGCAGGCTCAGCACAATCTGCTGGCCCGAGGTGTCTGGCGTCGAGCCACCGACCAGGCCGGTATTGCCGCCTTGTGCAACGATGCTCACGGCAGCGACTGCACAGGCTTTAACGACGCTGGAAACTTCTTCGGTGTTGGCGGGCCGCACTACGGCCATTGCTTTGCCCTGCAGGCGCTTTCGCCAGTCAAGTTCCCAGGCGGTGAGGTCGCCTCCAGAGAGCACATTGGATGACCCGACCAGGCCACGCAGGGTTTCAAGCAATGGTTGGTTCATAAGGGCTCCTGAGCCATAACCGCAATGGCAGGTTTTTTCAGGCGTACGCGTACATGCAGCGAGCAGGCCACAAACAGCACGAGGCACAGGGCGACTTCAATCATGCCCAGGTAATTGCCTGGCGCCTTGTCGCTCCAGGCGCGCACCGCACCTTCGGTAAAGTAGATCCAGACCATCAGGCTGATCCAGCGGTAGGTGTACATGCGGTTTTTCAGGATGCCAGCAAGTGGCAAACAAAGCGGTAGCACTTTCAGGGCGAGCAGCGAGCCGCCCGGCCGTATGGGCGCCAGCCACAGTTCCCAGGCCAGGCCGAGCACGATCAGGCCGGTCATGCTGGCTGTTGCGAGCCAGCGGATGGATTCAATTTGGTTTGCTTTGTTCATGTCGGAATGGATGGTGACTGAGGCATGATACCGGGGATGAAATTTCAGCAAACTTTGCAGGTATTCCTGTCGAACCTGGCGCGTTTCCCGTGGCGCGGAACCTTGTTGACGCTGCGTGACCGTTTCCGTGAAGACCACATGGGCCTGACGGCCAGCAGCCTGACCTTCACCACATCGATCGCGCTGGTGCCCTTTTTTACCGTGGCGCTGGCCATCTTCACGGCTTTTCCTATATTTTCCAAGCTGCAGGGCTCGTTGCAGGGCTGGCTGGTTGAAAGTTTGATTCCTGACGATATCGCCAGGCAGGTGTTGGGCTATCTGACGCAGTTCAGCCGCCAGGCCAACAAGCTTGGCGTGGCCGGCCTGGGGGTGCTGGTGGTCACGGCCATCGCGCTGATCCTGACCATAGACCGCACGCTCAACAGCATCTGGCGCGTCAAGATGCCTCGGCCTTTGGCGCAGCGCGTGCTGATTTACTGGGCAGCGATCACGCTGGGGCCGGTGCTTCTGGCGGCTAGCCTGGCGCTGACGTCTTATGTGCTGTCTGCGTCCACAGGGCTGGTGGGTGCCCTGCCTGGTAGCGTGCGCGTGTTGGTGGGAACATTTCAGTTTTTGCTGGTGGCGGGCGGGATGGCTGCGCTGTATCACTATGTGCCGAACACTTTCGTCAAGTGGTCGCATGCGTGGGCCGGCGGGATATTTGTGGCAGCGGGGATCGAGCTGGCCAAGAGGGTGTTGAGCTTTTACCTGAGCCAGGTGCCAACCTATTCGCTGATTTACGGTGCGTTTGCGACGCTGCCGATTTTGCTGGTCTGGATTTACGTAGCCTGGATCATTGTGCTGCTGGGCGCGGTGATTGCTGCCTACCTGCCCAGCCTGATGGCTGGCGTTGCACGACGCGGCGGCGGGCACGGCTGGCAGTTTCAGCTGGCTATCGAGGTGCTTCAGCAATTGCATAACCAGCGTGAGACCGCCAGGCGGGGTTGCAATGCGTCCAGCATGGCCCAGGCGCTGCAGGTTGATGTGCTGCAGCTTGAACCCGCCCTTGAGGTACTTGTCAGCCTGCAGTGGATTGGTCAGCTCGTCGAAGACGGCGACGCGGAATCACGTTATATCCTGCTGGCGGACCCGGACCAGACGCCCCTCGAACCCCTGATGCGGCGGCTGTTGCTCGAAAAGACGGATTCGACGCTGCCCCTTTGGGCGCGGGCCAATTGGGACGCGCTGAGCCTGCGGCAGGCACTTTGACAGATTTTCCGGTCATGCCCGTGAGCTTGCCCAGCCCGTGGGTGGTATGCCTATGCGCCGACTGGTGCGGCCTGTGCCGTGACTACCGCGAGGTTCTCCAGCAAGTGGCCACGCGCTACCCTGGCAACCGGTTTGCTTGGCTGGACATCGAAGACCAGGCGGACCTGTTGGGTGACCTGGACATTGAAACCTTCCCCACCCTGCTGGTCGCAGATGGTCAGGGTGTACTTTTTCTTGGGCCCGTAACTACCCATGCCGATACCTTGTCTCGGTTGCTGGGGTCGCTTCAGGCTCAGGACGTTAAAAAAACAGCGCATTCAGAAGTCACAAAAAACCTGGTCGAAGCCTTGCCTGGCCTCCCCGGGCTATGGTTGTAGTTCCATTTCCAAATCATCCCTGTCGTTGTTGTCTCGCCTTGTCGTGCTACTGCACTGCCTGCGGCTCGACGCCTAGACAGAAATGATTTGGAAATGGAATAAGCAGGGGCTGCGGTCTCTGTCTAATCGCCGATAGCTGGCTAGCTTGCCGGCCAGGTCAGCTTGCCCGCCGAGTCGATGTGGGTCAAGTACACCCGCAGGTCGAATTCGTACTGGTGGTAGTGCGGCTCCATATAAGTACACAGCGAATAGAAGGCCTTGTCATGCGCCTTTTCCTTGATGTGCGCCAGCTCATGGACGGTAATCATGCGCAGAAACTCGTCCGGCACTTCCTTGAAGAGGGTTGCGACCCTTATTTCACGTTTGGCCTTGAGCTTGCTGCCCTGCACACGCGAGATGGTGGTGTGGGTGCCCAGGGCGTTGGCGATGATGTGCAGCTTGCTGTCAAAAGCGACGCGCGACAACGGCTCTGAGCTGCGCAAATACTCGTTCTTCAAGGCCATCACGTAGTCGTACAGCGCCTTGTCGGTACGCACGCCATGCGACTGCCGGTACTTGCCGAGCAGCATGTCACCGAGCTTGCCCTGATCCATCAGCTGGCGCACCTGTGCCTGCAAAGGGGCCGGATAGCCCGCCAAGTATTTCAGAGTCAAAGGTGTGATGGCAGAATACATTTCCAATCCAGTTCAAGCCGCGGAACCGGCTCCGCCGGGCCGCAGGCGGGCGGCCCCTCGGGGGCAGGGAACCACACGAAGTGGGTGACCGTGGGGCTAAATTTCGCGGCGCAGCGCCGGGAACAAAATCACGTCACGAATACTCGGGCTGTCGGTCAGCAGCATCATCAGCCGGTCTATGCCCACACCGCAACCGCCGGTGGGCGGCATGCCGTATTCCAGTGCCCGGATGAAATCGTGGTCATAGAACATGGCTTCGTCGTCGCCACTGTCCTTGGCCGCCACCTGTGCGTTGAAGCGCGCAGCCTGCTCTTCGGCGTCATTCAGCTCGCTAAAGCCATTGCCGAACTCGCGCCCAGTGATGTAGAGCTCAAAGCGTTCCGTGACTTCGGGGCGCTGGTCGTTGGCGCGTGCCAGCGGCGAGATTTCGGTTGGGTGCTCCATGATGAAGGTCGGTTGCCAGAGCTTTTCCTCGACCAGCTCCTCGAAGTACAGCACCTGCAGGCTGGCTAGGGAGCGCGTGGCCAGCCGGTTCTTGTCTTCATTCATGCCCAGCTTTTTGAGCGCGTTGGTCAGCCACGCGGCGTCATCGACGTGCTCGCCTGCTTCGGTATGTTTGAGGATAGCTTCGCAGATGGTCAGGCGCTCAAACGGCACGCTGAGGTCAACCGCCTTGCCGCCATAGGTCAGTTGCAGTGAGCCCGCTACTTTTTGGGCCGCATCGCGAATCAGCGCTTCGGTAAAGGTCATCAAATCGGTGTAGTTCCACCACGCCGCGTAGAACTCCATCATGGTGAACTCGGGGTTGTGGCGAACACTGATACCTTCATTGCGGTAGCTGCGGTTGATTTCAAACACGCGCTCAAAGCCGCCGACGATTAGTCGCTTGAGATAAAGCTCGGGCGCAATGCGCAGGAACATTTCCTGGTCGAGCGCATTGTGGTGCGTCTTGAAGGGCTTGGCATTGGCACCGCCTGGGATGGGGTGCAGCATGGGCGTTTCAACCTCGAGGAAGTTGTTGGCGACCATAAATTCACGGATGCTGGTCACCGCCTTGCTGCGCGACATGAAGCGCTTGCGTGCGGCTTCGTCCATGATCAGGTCCACATAGCGCTGGCGGTATTTGACTTCCTGATCGGCCATGCCGTGAAATTTGTCAGGGAGGGGGCGCAGGCTCTTGGTTACCAGGCGCAAGCTGCTGGCATGGATGGACAGCTCGCCGGTTTTGGTCCTGAAGAGCGTGCCAGTGGCCGCCACGATGTCACCTAGATCCCAGTGTTTGAAGGCACTGTGCACGGCCTCACCAACGCCGTCGTTGTTGATATACAGCTGAATGCGGCCACCCGACGGGCCAAATGACGCATCCTGCAGCGTGGCAAAGCTGGCCTTGCCCATCACGCGTTTGAGCATCATGCGGCCGGCGACGCTGACCTTTATGGCCAGCGGCTCCAGCTCTTCATTGGTTTTGTTGCCGTATTCCGCGAAGAGGGCTTCTGCGCGATGTTCGGGCTTGATGTCGTTGGGGAAGGTGATGGCGCCGCCAGCTGCCTGCGCGTCCCGTATGGCCTGCAACTTGCTGCGGCGCTCGGTCAATAAATGGTTTTCGTCAATCTGCGGCGTGGCACTGTCGGTGGAGGCGGGCGGGGCGGGGCGGTTGTTGTCTTGCATGGCGATGGGGTGGCGCAGGGCTGCGCAAACAGGAGAAAAAGGCCGGGTCTGGCGGAAGGTGAAAAAATCACCAAAAGCATGATTTTAGGTTTGACTGGCCCCCGTCGGCTGCAGGCGCCACATTTGCCTTGGATAATCATCGGATGTACCTGCGCGCCGGCCTGATTTCCGTAATGCTCCTGGTGCTCAGCCGCGTGCTGGGTTTGGGCCGGGAATCCGTCCAGGCGGCGCTGTTTGGCACCAGCGGTCTGGCCGATATCGTGGTGGCCATGCTGACGCTGCCCGACCTGTTGAGCTCGGCTCTTACCACCGGCGCGCTGGCCTATGTCCTACTGCCCTGGTGGGCGCGGCAGACGCCGCAGCAGGTCGGCCATGGGCAGCGCCTGATGGGCAAATGGTTGCTGGCCCTGGGCGTGGCACTGGCCGTGCTGATGTGGCTGTCTGCGGCGCTATGGGCGCAGCTGCTGGTACCAGCTTCCTCGGGCGACGCAACGCTTGCCTTGCGGGCGGCGCAGGCCGTGCGCTGGGCTGCGGTGGCCATGCCGCTGGCCTTGCTGTCCTTTCTCTGGTACACGCGCTGTCAGTACGAGCACGATGCCGTCGGCATGTATGGCATGAACGTCGTGCATACCGCGATGGTGATTGCAGCCATGCTGCTGGTGGCTGGCACCGATACAGATTGGGTGGTGACGGGGCTTGGCCTGGGCATGCTGACCGCCTATGCCTTGCGTTTGGCCTTTTTGGCGTGGCGGCTACGAGGAGGCCGGTCCCTGGCCGGAATGCCCGCTGTATCCGTCGAACAGGTCTCTAATGTGGGCGCGGGAGGCCATAGTGTCGGTCTTCCCGCACCGCAACTCTGGCTCTGGGCTTTGCTGGCTGCGG
>JANYFF010000534.1 GCA_025362825.1 Polaromonas sp.
CATCAAGAAGACCGAAGCTGCCAACCAGTGGAATTTCTTTCAGGCCAAAAGCACCAAGCAGTCGCTTGCAGAGGTTTCTCGTGACTTGTCGCCTGATGCCGTAAAAGACAAGTACCAGGCCTAGATTGACCGCTACGAAAAAGAAAAAAACGACATCAAGCTGGTTGCCGAAAAGCTAGAGGCCGAGTCCACCACATGGGACAAATCGTCCGACGAGCAAATGCACCAGCACCACCGCTGGGCGCAAGCCACCACAGTGCTTCAGGTATCCATTGCGCTGGCCGCCATCGCCCTGCTGACGCGAAAAAAATGGCTTGAGTACGGCATGTTCGCGCTTGCAAGCGTTGGACTTGTCATTGGCGCACTGGCGGCGCTACATATTTAATAGCAAGAAACGCCCTTTTTTCGGGGGCTAGAGGCCTATTTGACTGGAAAAAAAGCTGATGATGACGCTACAACAGCTGCTGGGTATTGATTTGCCCATCATCCAGGCGCCGATGGCAGGGGTGCAAGACAGTGCTCTGGCGATCGTGGTGTCCAATGCAGGCGGCCTGGGTTCGCTGCCGGCCGCGATGCTGGACCTCGCCACCCTGCGCAGCGAGTTGCTGGCCATCAGCGCGCAGACCAGCCGGCCTTACAACATCAATTTTTTCTGCCACACCCCGCCAGAGCCGGATGCGCTGCGCGAGGCGCGCTGGCGCGCGACGCTGGCACCTTACTACGCAGAATTCGGAATTGATCCGGCAAAGATACCGGTAGGTGGCGGCCGCGTGCCGTTTACCGATGACGCCGCTGATGTACTGGAGCCCTTCCGGCCGCCGGTGGTGAGTTTTCATTTCGGTCTTCCTGCAGCGCCCCTGCTCGCCCGCGTAAAGTCGTGGGGCAGCACGGTCCTGTCGTCAGCTACCACGGTCGAAGAAGCACTCTGGCTGGAAGCCCGCGGTGTTGACGCCGTGATCGCCCAGGGGCTTGAAGCCGGCGGCCATCGCGGACTGTTTCTCACCAGTGACCTGACGACGCAGATGGGCACTATGGCACTGCTGCCGCAACTGGTGCGCACCGTACGTGTGCCGGTCATCGCCAGCGGCGGCATTGTTGATGCGCAGGGCGTCCAGGCAATGTCGACGCTCGGCGCCGCGGGTGTCCAGGTTGGCACAGCCTATATGCTGTGCCCCGAAGCGACTACCAGCCCGTTGCACCGCGCTGCACTCAAAAGCGAACGTGCACGCCACACCGCCTTGACCAACCTCATCACCGGACGGCCGGCTCGCGGTATCTTCAATCGCCTGATGCAGGAGCTGGGTCCGCTCAGCGACGCACCACCGGCTTTTCCGCTGGCCACTGCAGCCCTGGCGCCCTTGAAGGCGGCGGCTGAAAAGCTCGGCCGTGACGATTTTTCGACCCTCTGGTCGGGGCAAAACACCAGCGGCTGCCGCGAAATCCCGGCCGCCGAACTCACACGCCTTCTGGCAGCACACAACTGAGACTTTTATGAAAATTACCACCTGGAATGTCAACTCGTTGACCGCCCGCCTGCAACATGTTCTGGACTGGCTTGCCGCCAATCCCGTCGACGTGCTCTGCCTGCAGGAACTGAAAATGACGGACGACAAGTTCCCCGTAGAGGCGCTTCTCAGCGCGGGTTATGAGTCGGTTTTTTTTGGCCAGAAAACCTACAACGGCGTGGCGATACTGTCGCGCACGCCGCTGCGCGACGTGGTCAAAAACATCACTGGATTTGAGGATGAACATTCGCGCGTGATCGCCGCCACGGTGGACTGCCCTGCTGGTGAAATACGTGTAATGAACGGCTACTTCGTCAACGGGCAGGAGCTGGGCAGCGAAAAGTTTGCCTACAAGATGCGCTGGTTGGGCGGACTGCATGCTTACGTGCAGGCCGAGATGGCGGCGCATCCACGGTTGGTCCTGCTGGGGGACTTCAACATTACGCCGGAAGACCGCGACTCTTATGACCCCGACGGCCTGCGAGAAACCATACACCACAGCACGCCAGAGCGCGAACAATTCCAAAAGTTACTGGCCCTGGGCCTGACCGACACTTTCCGCATGTTCGACCAGTTGCCCAAGAGCTTTTCATGGTGGGATTACCGCATGCTCGGCTACCAGAAAAACCGCGGCCTGCGCATCGACCATGTCCTGGTCAGCGATGCGCTGAAAGGCCAGGTGAAGTCCTGCACCATTGACCGCGTACCCCGCAAATGGGAAAAGCCCAGCGACCACGCGCCCGTAACGGTGGAGCTGGATTTACTATAGTTTTAATAGCTAAAAGCCCCCGTTTTCAGGGGGCTACAGCCATTTTTTTACTAATTTCGTAACTACTCAGCGCCCACACCGTTCGGGCTGAGCTTGTCAAAGCCTTGCAACACACGACCAAGCCCTTCGACAGGCTCAGGGCGAACGGATGTAAGGTGTGCCACCGTGGAGGCCACATTCACTCTAAATTCAGTTCCTGAATCTTTCGCGTAATAGTATTGCGGCCTATGCCGAGTTTTTGCGCCGCTTCAATGCGCCTGCCGCGTGTATTGAGCAGCGCGGTCTGAATGAGCCTGGACTCAAAGCGCCGCGTCAG
This sequence comes from Polaromonas sp., assembly GCA_025362825.1. GTDB lineage: Bacteria > Pseudomonadota > Gammaproteobacteria > Burkholderiales > Burkholderiaceae_C > Polaromonas. The sequence goes on from JANYFF010000534.1 coordinate 2,591, forward strand.
CACATCCCAAACATCGCTGCGACCGGTGGCCAGCAAGGCCTGCGCTTCGAGTTCCAGCCCCTCCTCCCAAGTCTGCCAGGTCTGGCCACCAGACTTCGCTCCTTCGCTGCTGCCTGGGCTCTGAATGCTGGTAAAAACCGGCTCTGACGCAGGCGCGCCGGCAACGGCACCTTCAGGGTTGGTTGCGCTGAACGCTGGCGCGTCCAGCCTTGCCATTGCAGGCCTGGACAGCGCTGACGGGTCGGGCGATGGCAGATGTCTAGCCTGGTCTGGCGTGGCACCCAATACTTCAGGCGGCAGGTCTTTGGGCTCAATCACCTGCGCCGGCGCCATGACGGTCAGCCAGTGGCAGATATTTTCGAGCTGACGCACATTTCCGGGGAAGGCAAAGGTGCTCAGTTGCTGCAGCGCTGCATCAGAGATGCGTTTGGGCTCCACGCCAAGCTGTTTGGCGCTTTGTTGCAGAAAATGCCGGGTCAGGGCCACCACGTCTTCGCGGCGCTCACGCAGCGCCGGCAAGCGCAGGCGGATCACGTTCAGGCGGTGAAACAAATCTTCGCGGAAAAACCCGTCTTTCACGCGTTGCTCAAGATCCTGGTGCGTCGCGGCAATCACGCGCGGATTGGCCTTGATGGCGTTATGCCCGCCCACCCGATAAAAATGGCCGTCGCTCAGCACGCGCAGCAGACGCGTTTGCAAATCAAAAGGCATGTCGCCGATTTCGTCGAGGAAAAGCGTACCGCCCTCGGCCTGCTCAAAGCGGCCGCGGCGCATGGTCTGTGCACCGGTAAAGGCGCCGCGCTCGTGACCGAAAAGTTCGCTCTCAAGCAGGTCTTTCGGGATAGCCGCAGTGTTGATCGCCACAAACGGGCCATTGGCACGCGTTG
>JANYFF010000536.1 GCA_025362825.1 Polaromonas sp.
CGGCGAAGTCAGCTGCTGGCGAGGGAAACCCAGCCGGCACGGTGCCTTGCACCCATGGCAGCGGCAGGGGTAGGCCTGGGATGAAGTCAACGGCGTCCGGCGGTAATATACTGTACATGCATCCAGTATATTGAATCCGCGTAGAGTTACCAGCATGTGCGCACACTTTGAAGCCTTGAGACAGTGGGAAAACTACGAAAAGTATTTCCACGTCACCAAGCCCGACACGCAGGGCAAGCTGGATATGTGGCCGCGTTACACCGGCAATTTCATCCGCAAGCCGCCCGAGATAGATCCGCACGACGAAGCAGTGCCGGCTGCTGAAGCGCTGGCTGGCCGGTGGGGACTGGTGCCTTGGCGCCTTTGCCATGAGACAGACCCCAAAAAGATCAAGGCAGCACTGGCCAGATCGACATTTAACGCCCGCAGCGAGGGCATCGAAAAAAATTACACCTTTGGGCCAGCCTGGAAGCACAGCCAAAAATGTATCGTTCCGGTTGACGCTTTTTATGAGCCCGATTGGCGCAGTCAGAAGGCAGTCACCACAAGATTTACCAGGGCAGACAACAAGCCCATGGGCATTGCTGGCCTATGGGACGTGTGGACCGAGCCAGGCAAAGCACCGCTTGTGAGCTTCACCATGCTGACGATGAACGCCACGGATCACCAGCTGCTGAAAAATTACCATCGCCCCGAGGATGAAAAACGTATCGTCGTGATCTTGCCGGATGACGCCTACAGCGCATGGCTTGATGCTCCGGTGAGCGAAAGTATGGACTTCATCCAGCACTACCCGCACGATCAACTGGTGGCCACCCCGGTGCCGCCCAAACAAAAGGACGCAGAGCCCACTCTGCTCTAAAACGATGACTCATTACCTGTCAGGTGAGGGGTGGTTTAAGGATGGCAGCCTGGTAGGGGTGACGGTCCATAACACTGCGTCGCCCGAAGCGCCAGACTGGCACCTTCATGAACCTTTCGAGGTCGACCTGTCCGGATTACTCTCGATGTTGAAAAACGGGGATTCAGTTGAAGCCCGCTTTGACACTGACCTCGGCGAAATTAGACTGCCCGTGGTGGTACGGCAACACCAGGGTGGTCAGGAAGTTGCCGAGGTGTCGGCGCCAGAAGGCTCTGCCTTGACGCTGGCAAACCTAAGGCCTGGCAGGTCGTGAACGAACACACGCCGATTACGCAGCTTGGCCTGAGCCCACCCGTACTTGCAATCTGTACCAGACTGGCCCTGAAAAGCTTTGAAGACCTCAGTGGCCTCAGCCTGCCCCAGTTGGTCAGTAATTTTGGCAAAGATGGGCGCATGCAAATGGCCCGTGTCCTGCGCATCGCCAGGCATGTTTTCCCAGAAAACCCATCAAACCTGGAGCTTTGGAGAAGTGGGCTTATTGACCGCCGGGATATGAGGTTGCCTGGCTCTGAAAAATCTGTAGACGAACTGCAACCGTGGATTGGCACCTGCGTGCTGCACTACCACATGGCCGGTTTCACGACGGTGGGTGCCCTGCAGAATGCAATCAACGCGGGTAAGGGGCGGGTCCGTGGCGTCGGCGATTCAACGGTACGACGCGTCGCCGCTTTTCTCCGCGAAGAATATGCGGATTCCCGTCTACTTGACCATCTGTGCCGGAAATAGATGACCAGCAATATGCAAGATTTGATAGACCCATTTGTTAAGAGTACTCAAGGGGCCCGATGGGCTTGAGCGAGCGCATACCCGGTCACCCAGAGGAATTACGGACTTAGTGAGAAAACTCAAACTTCAGTTTGTCAGCAGCCAACTCTTCAATGGAGAGGGCCGAGAACGATGCCGGATATCTCTTACCGCACACGGTTTCAAAGATGTCCATAGGAATTTCAGATCCATTGACCGGCTCCCGGCCTTGCCAGACCGCGCGTAGCTGGTCCATTTTCCAGCTATCACTGCCGTTCACATGTCCCGGCGTGACAATGTGGACAGTCAGCAGACGAGCCGTGCTGTCCGGGCTCGACAAAATGAAACGCTCAATATTAGGGAAGTCAAACAGAAGTAAGGTCCTCCCGCAGTGGACCTCTGTACCAGTTGAAGCGTCCGAGGGTTCAAGGTGCACCAAAAACCATGTCTGTTGAAGCGCAAGCTCGATAGCTGACCATCCGTCCTCCCCTTTGCACAAAAAAAGGGCTGCCATTGGAGACTTGTAGGCTTCGCGAGTAATGAACATGGCATACGTAATGAACACTATAGATTGTAGCCCTATAAGAGTCGTTGCTAATTAATCAGAGGGATGTCCAATGCCCCAAAGTCCAAAAACAACTTTGCCAATGCGCTCAAGTCCATCCGCAAATCCAAAGATTTGAGCCAAGAGGATTTCAGCTTGGCTTCTAGCCGAACCTATGTCAGCACCTTGGAGCGAGGCCTGAAGTCTCCAACGCTCAGCAAGGTGGACGACCTAGCTCATGTACTCGGCGTTCACCCGTTGACTTTGTTGGCGCTCTCATATCTGCAAAATGCTGACTCGGGATCCGTTGACAAGATTCTGAGATTGGTTACTGTCGAAATTTCAACACTGCCTTAGCGGTTCGTGTTCCCTCCGATGTCGCTCTGACTCGTGAGCGCGCCAACCTGGCCCAGCGCGACCCCGAACGCCTGTTTGAACTTGACCCGCTTACAGGAAGTCACGGAAGGCGATGGCGTCCGAAATAGCCACGGTTCAAGAGTTCAGCGTTCAATACTGCCTTTTAAGTGCCTGCGCGTAAAACTCACTTGATTCAACTCGCTGGTTTCACTCATTACGGGAAGGTTGAATTCAATCAAAAACTGATCCTATAAATTTAAGTGGTCATTACCGGAATTTCTCGCTAAAAGCGGCAACGAATACCGGAACCAATGATCAACTTCACCGGAATATGCAATGAACAGATGTTTTTGCATTTCATTACTGTCAAAGTAGTTTTTTTATTGAGTAATGACTTATTTTTATTGAAAAATGAACAACTTAAACCGCGCAGAGGTGAGAGTTGCATCTATTGCTATGCGCGTCCGACGCACAGCTACCTGAACCTTTCACCAGGCCTCGACTTCGAAACCAAAATCATCGCCAAGCGCAACATTGCAGAAGTGCTGTGCGCTGATCTGCGCCGTCCAAAATATGTTCCGCGCCTGTTGAACATTGGCTCGGCCACCGACTGTTACCAACCGCTTGAACGCGAGCTGCGCCTGACTCGAAGCCTGATTGAAGTCATGAAGGACGTCCGCCACCCGTTCTCAATCATCACCAAATCGTCTGGTGTCGAGCGCGATGTGGATTTGCTGGCCCCTTTGGCCTGGGAAAAGCTTGCCGCCGTTTATGTGACCATCACCACGCTGGATGGTGAACTGGCGCGCCGCATGGAGCCGCGTGCGGCTTCGCCCGAGCGACGGCTTCGCACCATACGCACCATGGCCGCCAATGGCATTCCTGTGGGTGTCAGCGTAGCCCCGCAAATCCCTTTTGTGAACGATGACCTTGAGCAGGTACTTGAGGCCGCATGGGCGGCAGGTGCGCGAACAGCCTTCTACACGGTGATACGCCTGCCCTGGGAGGTTGCGCCCCTGTTCCGCCAGTGGCTGGATCTTCATTACCCGCAACGGGCTTCGCGCATCATGGCGCGCATCCAGGAGATGCGAGGCGGCAAAGACTACAACAGCGATTTCGCCTCACGCATGAAAGGCCACGGAATCTGGGCCGACCTGATCAAACAGCGTTTCGAGAAAACGTGTCACCGGCTGGGTTTTAACCGTGAGCGCGTGGAACTTGACCTGAGCCAGTTCAAGCCAACTACAAAAAATGGACAGGGAAAACTTTTTTAACTGTGCTCGCAGTTACAAGGCGTTTATTCAATGTCTTCCATGGCCAGCAGGTGATAGCGTTGCCCATAGGCAATCGGTACTTTTCGGGCTGAATTGATAACGCGTTTTGCGTCTTCATCGTTGGCCACCTTCACCATGACGGCGCTGTAGCCTTGGCGCGCGAGGTCGATGTATTTATGCACGGTGGCGCCCTCGGTGCCGACAGAGGGCAGTGCAACATTTGAAGCGCCGTCTATCCTGCCGATGTCACGCAACACGCTTTCAGCAGTAAGGAGCATGGATGCGCTTTCAGGGCCGGAGAGCATGTCAACCTCCTGTGCCACCCGCGCTGCATCTGCAGCATCCGCAAACATGATAAAGATGTAGCCTCTGGGATAAAAGGCACCGCTTATCGTCAGCATGTCGGGTGTGAGTTCGAATTTTTTCATGGTGCATTCCTTTTGGTGTTCGTCTCTTGGAGTCACCTTATTGAAGCGCAAAAGCTCGCTGAAAGCTGTCGGTTTTACGTGCCTGCGCCTGTAAGACATCGGCGTCGTTCTCCCTCATACCCACACCGGGACACAGGACTCAGGGCAGTTCTTCAAGCTTGAGTGAAGGGGGTGCCATCACCCGCACAATGCCCTGCAAGTCGGGCAGCAGCCGGTTGGCAAAATAGCTGCTCTGTGTGTCGGGCTCCAGTGCAGCAATGGCCAGATTTCCCAAAGGCTGGTTTAGCGGAACGTAGTAACTGCCGCGGGATACATCCAGCAGGCTGCGGGCAAGGCCTGTCTGAACCACCACTATCCGGTCGGCGTCGCTGATTGAACCGCGCACGTCCATGCGTTCGCCTGCAGTGCGTGAAATTTCGCGGTAGCTGTCGCCCAGCACCGACCCTGACGCGGTGACCTTGAGAACCTGAATACCCTGCAGGCGAAGACGTTCGACCGCAGTCGTTGCGCTTGCCGAAAGCCAATAGCCGCAAGGGCGTACCCGGGTCTTGACCGGACGCAATACAAGTGCCGAGTCCCAATCCACCATCACAACTTTGTCAGCACCGCTCGAGGGGTCCAGCATCACCAGTTCATGTTGGGTGGTGGTTGGTACCGCCTCAACCACTGCATCACTTTTACAGGCCAGCGAACTTACTTCCTTGTCCAGGTAGGGCCGCAATTCATGGAGCTCCGAGGATCGCTGCGCAGTACTTCCCAGCACACTCATGATTGCTGTCACATGCGTATGAACGCGCCGCTGGATATGCAGCCGGCCAATGCCTACCCCGCGCGTTTCTATCAACAGGCTGACAGCGTTTTTTAGTCCATCCACGTTTCTGCCTGTGTCGGCGAGCGTGCCGCCCATGGATATTTTCTTGTCCTGCAGGTCACTGGACGTGGTGTAGTACCACTCACTGCCCAGCCCCTGCGCTTTTAATGCCGACAGCAGCGGCCGCCGGTACCACTCTTCCGCAGCCTTGGTGAGAAACTCCGGCAGGTTAGGTGTCGTGGCGTATTGAAAAAGTGCATCGAACTTTTGTATTGCGGCAAATTTCTCAACAAACCGTCCGGTAACGGTGTATTCGTGCGCATCCACAACTACCGTAGGCCGATAGTCCCGCGCAACTGCGGCAAGTGCCTGGGCTTCGGGGGTGTTGAGCAGCAGGTGATCGCGGTTCATGTCGAGTCCGCCCGCGGTAACCCGCGTGCCGGCAGCCGCACCATCAGGGTTGGCGCGCGGAACAATGACCACGTTGATGCGTTCAAGCAACGGCTGTAGCAGTCCTTGCGCAAGCTCCCTGGCTATGACCAGCATCGCCTCGCTGCCGGCGGGTTCATCGCCATGCTGCTGGCCGACCAGCATCACCGTGGGCCGGCCGTTGGCCTGCAGGCTTAGGGGATCGGTGCCTGCCGCTCGCGTCAGCACGAGCGCCTCCAGCGTGACGCCACGTTGTGACCTGCCGGCGGGCACTACGTTTGCCATAACCCCCGGAGTACCGGAAGCAGCAGAAGCCTGCTCACGCAACCAGGTCTGGATTTCGGCCTGCGTGGTGAACTGTGTGCGGCCGGGTTGCAGGCCGGGCGTTGCATACACCAACGACGGTTCAGGATAGCGTGCAGCGACTGCGGCGCTGTACGGCAGGGGCGAAGCAGGACGCGTTGTGGGTGGCGGTGCCGTGACTGCTGCCGGGGCTGTAACCACCGGGGGCAGCGCGGTTATGACAGGTGTGCGCGGTGCGGCGGGCGAAACGGCAGAGGGGCGGGACCATGGCGGCAATGGCGTTGAGGTGCACGCCGACAGTAGCAACGCTGCAAGCAGCAAATGCGCGCGCGTGAGTGGTCGGAGGAGTTTAGCCGAGCGTAAATGTGTCATGGGCTTTCCCTGCAAATTCAAATTTATGTCCATGTTACTTGGCCCCGGTGAATTGACGTTTTCGGATGCGGCTTGTGCCCACCGCAGGCTTATCTGGGAAAATACGGGCATGTCTCTTGTTTCCCATGTTTCCCATGTTTCCGCGTTTGGCGCGGCGCCGCTTTCAAGCCTCAGTCCATGGCGTCTGTCCGTTGCTCCGATGATGGACTGGACCGACCGCCATTGCCGTTATTTTCATCGCCTGTTGAGCCGTCACGCGTTGCTGTATTCGGAAATGGTGACCACAGGCGCCTTGATTCATGGCGATGTGGGCCGGCACCTGCGCTTTAACGCGGAAGAACATCCTGTTGCGCTGCAACTTGGTGGCAGCGAGCCGACAGACCTTGCCCAGTGCGCCAGGTTGGGGGAGCAGTGGGGCTATAACGAGATCAACCTCAATTGCGG